>NZ_AKJR01000238.1:0-3521 GCF_000282235.1 Pseudomonas sp. GM24
TTCAGGTCGATGTATGACGCCAGACACCTCGGTCAGCCCCCTCTCCCTCGGGGAGAGGGCTGGGGTGAGGGTGCTCTTGATTCTCAGGCAACCTGAGCCTTCAACGCCCGCCTCAACGCCACCAACAATTTCACAATCTCCTGCGGATCCAGTCGCTGCGGCACTTTTACGTCCATGTTCTCTTCCTTGTTATGAGTTTGGCCGGGTGAGTCTGGCCAAAAGCTGTTCGTCCTTGGAGGGCTTTCGTGAAAAAAAGATCCGTCCTACAGCGCAAAGAAAAATAGCCTTCTTATTCCTTCCCGGCAAACCCACAAGATAGTTTTTTGGGTGATATCAATATGCTTTAACAGTATTTAAATTCTTGTTTTTATATCTATAAAGTCGGTGTCTGCCGGACAGCCACCCGCTGTCCATGGAGTGCACCACCGTCGCTTACCGAGCGGCGTCCAGGACGTTTCATGACTTTTGATTACGCATTTATCCTCAGCACCCTGCCGGCGTTTCTCAAAGCCGTGGGCGTGACGCTGCAGGTCGGATTAATCGCCATCGGCACCTCGCTGTTGGTGGCGCTGCTCAACGCGACGATTCTGGTGTTCCGCACGCCATACCTGCAAAAACTGGTCGGCCTGTATGTGGAGCTGGCGCGCAACACACCGCTGTTGATCCAGTTGTTCTTCGTTTACTTCGCCTTGCCGGCGCTGGGGATCAAAGTCTCCGGCTTCACCGCCGCGATTATCACCATGACCTTTCTCGGTGGCGCCTATCTCACCGAAGTCTTGCGTGCGGGCGTCGATGCGGTGCCGCAGGCGCAACTGGAATCAGGGCGCTCGATCGGCCTGTCCCACGGTCAGTTGCTGCGCTACGTGATCCTGCCGCAAGCGGGGATTCTCAGCCTGCCGTCGCTGTTCGCCAATTTCATTTTCCTGCTCAAGGAAACCACCGTGGTCTCGGCGGTGGCGGTACCGGAAATCCTCTACACCACCAAGAGCTACATCGCGCTCTATTACAAAACCTACGAAATGCTCGCCGTGCTGACGCTGATCTGCGTGCTGCTGTTCTTGCCGCTGTCGCTGTTGCTCAGCCGTCTGGAAAGGAGGCTCCAGCATGGCCAGTTCGGGTCTTGAGTTGCTCTGGGTGTCGTTGCCGCAATTGGCCAAAGGCGCCGGGCAAACCCTGTCGATCTCGTTTCTGAGCATCGCCATCAGCACCGTTGGCGGCGTGCTCTACGGTGTGCTGCGAACGCTCAACGTGACGTGGCTGAACGCGATCCTGCGGGTGTATCTGGAGCTGTTCCGGGCGATCCCGGTGCTGGTCTGGCTGTATCTGTTGTTCTTCGGTCTGCCGATTTTCTTCGGCCTGAGCATTCCCAGCTTTTGGTGCGCGGTGCTGGTGCTGTCGCTGTGGGGCGCCAGCGAGGTGGGTGAAGTGGCGCGCGGAGCGCTGCATTCGTTGCCACGCGGGCAGCGTGAAGCGGGGCTGTCGATAGGTCTGAACGCCGCGCAACTCTACGGTTACGTGCTGCTGCCGCAAGCGCTGAAACGCATGACGCCGCCGACCATCAACGTCTACACGCGAATCATCAAGACCAGCTCGCTGGCGGTGTTGATCGGTGTGGTCGACGTGATCAAGGTCGGCCAGCAGATCATCGAGCGTACTTACGAATCGGTGCTGATCTACGGCGCGCTGTTCCTGTTTTTCTTTTTCATCTGCTACCCGCTGTCGGCCGCCTCGCGCGTGCTGGAGCGGCGCTGGACGCAAGCATGAGCGCATTGATCGAGTTTCACGGCTTCAACAAATTCTATGGCGAGCAGCAAGTGCTCAACGGCATCGACCTGCAGGTGCAGAGCGGCGAAGTGATCGTCATCCTCGGCCCCAGCGGCTGCGGCAAAAGCACCTTGTTGCGTTGCCTCAATGGTCTGGAAGAGGCCCACAGCGGCAGCCTGAAATTTCTCGGCCGCGAACTGCTGGGCAAGTCCACTGACTGGCGCGAGATCCGTCAGCAGATCGGCATGGTGTTCCAGAGTTATCACCTGTTCCCGCACATGAGCGTGCTCGACAATCTGCTGCTCGGCCCGCTCAAGGTGCAGAAGCGCCAGCGCCGCGAGGCGCAGCAGCAAGCCGAAGCGCTGCTCGAACGCGTGGGCCTGGCGGACAAGCGCGATGCTTTCCCGCGTCAGCTCTCCGGCGGCCAGCAGCAACGCATCGCCATTGTCCGCTCGCTGTGCATGAACCCGCGCGTAATGCTCTTCGACGAAGTCACCGCTGCCCTCGACCCGGAAATGGTCAAGGAAGTTTTGCAGGTCATTCAGGGCCTGGCCCGCGAAGGCATGACCCTGTTGATCGTCACCCATGAAATGGCCTTCGCCCGCGCGGTGGCCGACCGCATCGTGTTCATGGATGCCGGGCGCATCCTTGAACAGAACCCGCCCGAGATTTTCTTTACGAACCCGCAAACCGCACGCGCGCAGCAGTTTCTGGAGAAGTTCTCCTTCGTGGCAACACTGCCAAAAACGAATCCGACAAAGGAACTGGAACTGTTATGAAAACTGCCGCTTTTTTACTGCCCCTACTGAGCCTCGCCTTACTTGCCGGTTGCAGCAAAACCGAAGAACCGCCAAAGCCGAAGGTTGCCAGCGAAAGCTCCGCGCCGGCCGGTTACCTGGACAAGATCAAGGCTCGCGACAAACTGATCGTTGGCGTCTTTACCGACAAGCCGCCATTCGGTTTTGTCGATGAGGCCGGGCGCTACGTCGGCTTCGATACCGACATTGGCCGCCGTTTCGCCAAGGATCTGCTCGGTGATGAAAACAAGGTCGAGTTCGTTGCCGTCGAACCGGCAAGCCGTATCCCGTTCCTGCAAAGCGACAAGGTCGACCTGATTCTCGCCAACATGACCGTAACCCCGGAGCGCAAGGAAGCGGTGGAATTCACCAACCCGAACCTCAAGGTTGCGGTGCAGGCGCTGGTGCCGCAGAGCAGCTCGGTGAAAAACCTTGATGACCTGGCGTCCCGCACCACCATCGTCACCACCGGCACCACTGCCGATATCTGGCTGACCAAGAATCACCCGGACTGGAAACTGCTGAAGTTCGAGAAAAACTCCGAGTCGCTGCAGGCCCTGGCCAATGGTCGAGGCGATGCTTATGCACAGGACAATCTGGTGTTGTTCAGCTGGGCCAAGCAGAACCCGGGTTATCGTGTGCTGGATGACAAATTGGGTGCAGAAGCGCCGATTGCGCCGGCGGTGAAGAAGGGCAATATCGAGTTGCGTGACTGGGTGAATACTGAGCTGAGCAAGCTGGGTGAGGAGAAGTATCTGCTCAAGCTGTACGACCAATATGTGCGTAAAGAGCTGAGCGATGACACCAAGCCTGAGAGCGTGATTGTCGAGGGTGGCAAGTGGCAGGGGTGATTGCCCGCTGAGTCTGTGGTGAGGCCTGCCCCTCACCCCAGCCCTCTCCCGAGGGAGAGGGAGCCGACCGAGGTGTCCTGCATTAGACATCGACCTGAAAGCCGAGTCG
>NZ_AKJR01000239.1:0-6441 GCF_000282235.1 Pseudomonas sp. GM24
ATAGCGGTGTGTCATTCAACACTAATGCTGACTGACACACCGCTATCGCGAGCAGGCTCACTCCTACAGGGGGTATTGCGGTGTAGGTTAAACCGGGGTATCGAGATTCAGGTGCAGGTTATCGATCAACCGCGTGGTGCCGAGGAATGCGGCCACCAGAATCACCAGATCACGGTCTTCAGCCGTCGCCGGACGCAGGGTCAGGGCGTGGCGGATTTCCAGGTAATCCGGACGCAACCCAGATGCCTCCAGCAGTTGCTGCTGAGCACTGATCAACGCCGGGAAATCCCGTTCGCCTTGCTTGATCGACTCGGCAATGTTGCTCAGGCTGCGATAAACCACCGGGGCCACCGCACGTTGTTCTTCGCTGAGGAAGCCATTGCGCGAGGACAGCGCCAGGCCGTCGGCGGCACGCACAGTCGGTTCGCCAATGATCTGGATCGGCATGTTCAAGTCGTGCACCAGGGCACGGATCACGGCCAGTTGCTGATAATCCTTCTGGCCGAAAATCGCCAAATCCGGCTGGACCATGTTGAACAGCTTGCTGACCACGGTCGCCACGCCTTCAAAGTGCCCCGGACGGCTGGCGCCGCACAGGCCTTCGGACAATTGCGGCACGCTGACCCGAGTCTGCCCGGCCATGCCGTCGGGGTACATTTCCTCGACAGTCGGCGCGAAGAGCAGGGAGCAACCGGCTTCGAGCAGCTTCTCCTGATCCGCTGCCAACGTGCGCGGGTATTTATCGAGGTCTTCGCCGGCGCCGAATTGCAGCGGATTGACGAAAATGCTCGCGACCACGAAATCCACACGTTGCGTGGCTTTGGTGATCAGTGCAACGTGACCGCTGTGCAGATTGCCCATGGTCGGCACGAAGCCGATGCGCTTGCCTTCGCTGCGGGCGCGGGCGACAGCGGCGCGCAGTTCGCGTACGGTTTTAACGGTGTTCATGCAGAGAATCCGTGTTCGATGCCAGGGAACGTGGTGGCTTTGACTTCGTTGACGTAAGCCTTCAGCGCGGACTGGATGCTGTCCTGACCCTGCATGAAGTTCTTCACGAACTTCGGCACGCGGCCAGTGATCGACAGGCCGAGCATGTCGTGCAATACCAATACCTGACCGTCGGTGGCGTTACCGGCGCCGATCCCGATCACCGGAATCTTCACTGCCTGGCTGATTTCAGCGGCCAGTTCACTCGGCACGCATTCGAGCAGCAGCATCGCCGCACCGGCCTGTTCCAGCGAAATCGCGTCAGCGCGCATCTGCCGTGCCTGGTTCTCGTTGCGACCCTGCACTTTATAGCCGCCAAGAATGTTCACCGCTTGCGGGGTCAGGCCCATGTGCGCGCACACCGGTACACCGCGTTCGGCGAGCAGACGGATCGACTCGGCGAGCCACAACTGACCTTCGACCTTGACCATGTGCGCACCGGCCTGCATCAGCATGGCGCTGTTGGTCATGGTTTGTTCAAGGGTGGCGTTGGCCATGAACGGCAGGTCGGCGAGGATCAGGGCATCAGTGTTGCCGCGTTTGACGCAAGCGGTGTGGTAGGCCATTTCTGCGGTGGTCACCGGCAACGTGCTGTCGTGACCTTGCAGGACCATGCCGAGGGAGTCGCCCACCAGCAGCACTTCGACACCGGCCTCATTACAGGCGTGGGCGAAGGTCGCGTCATAGCAGGTCAGCATGGTGATCTTTTCACCTTTCTGCTTGAGGCTCTGGAGCGTGGTCAGGGTGATGGCTGGCATGTAAAAAATCCTCGTTCAGGCGCTCTGGAAACTACTGCGAGTAACGCGCGTGATTCTTCATCTACTCAGGCGCACGCTCTTTTGTCGTGCTTATAAGGCCTGGATTGCGCCCGTATGTGCCGGGTTGGCGGCAGCGGGACGCCTATAGTCGTGATGAGCCAACAGGAAGTCAATTGCGTGTGTTACCGCATTGTTACGAGGGGAGTGTTACCGCCGTTACTGATGCGATTCAGCGGCGCGGCGGGCCTGATTCGCGGGGTTTTTGTCCGACAATAAATCTGGATATGGAAAGCTATTCCTGTAGGAACTGCGGAACGCTGCGATCTTTTGATCTTGATTTTGAAGATCAAAAGATCGCAGCGTTCAGCAGCTCCTACAAGGGATTTATGTCAGGCGTGGGGGAGGCGTTCCAAGCCGACGAACGGGCAGGCTGCCAGCAGATCGGAGAGGTTGCGGCCATCGGCCAGGCGCAGGTCCTGTGGGGCCAGTTCGGCGAGCGGATACAACACGAACGCGCGTTCCTGAATCTGGTAATGCGGGACTTTCAGGCGCGGCTCGTCGATCAGTTGATCGCCGAACAGCAGAATATCCAGATCCAGCGTACGAGGCCCCCAACGCTCAAGGCGTTCGCGACCTTGATCGTTTTCGATGGCTTGCAGCGCGTCGAGCAGTGCAATCGGCGCAAGATCGCTGTCGAGCGCCGCGACCGCGTTGGTGTAACGCGGCTGGCCCGGCAGCAATGAATCGCTTTGATAAAAGGCAGAAACGCCAGCGAGCAGGGTCTGCGGCAATTGCCCCAGCGCCTCGACGGCGCTGCGCAACTGTTCGGCCGGGTCAGCGAGGTTGCTGCCCATGCCGATGTAGATGCGTTCCATGCCTTTACTCGCCTGTCGAAGCGCTCGGTGCGCCGGCGCGTTTGCGCTTGGAACCGCTGCTGCGGCGACGTTTGCGCGGCGCGCCACTGGCGTCATCACCTTTACCGCTGAGGTCGCGGATCATGTCGCGGCGCTCGCTGTCGTTGGCGTCCTGATAATCCGTCCACCATTCGCCCAGGCCATCGGTTTCCTCGCCAGCGCTTTCACGCAGCAGCAGGAAGTCGTAACCGGCACGGAAACGCGGGTTGTCCAGCAACAGGTCGGCACGTTTGCCGCTGCGCCGTGGCAGACGCTCCTGCATGTCCCAGATCTCGCGGATCGGCATGGTAAAACGCTTCGGAATCGCAATGCGCTGGCACTGTTCGGCGATCAGTTCGTGAGCGCCTTCCTGCATCGCCGGAATCGGCGGCATGCCACGTTCTTGCAGACGCAGCACGCGGGCCGGCAAAGCAGGCCACAACAGCGCGGCAAACAGGAACGCCGGGGTCACCGGTTTGTTCTGCTTGATGCGCAGGTCGGTGTTGGTCAGCGCTTCGCTGATCAGCGTGTGCGTGTACTCCGGGTTGTGTTCCAGCGCATCGGCACTGGCCGGGAACAATGGGGCGAACAGCTGCAGATCAACCAGCATTTCGAAAGTGATCGCGCCGTGCCCGGAGAGGAACAGCTTGAGCACTTCTTCGAACAGACGCGCCGACGGGATCTCGCGCAGCATTGGCGCCAGTTCACGGATCGGCTGCACGGTGTGCTTTTCAATGCCGAAATTGAGCTTGGCGGCGAAACGCACCGCGCGCAGCATGCGCACCGGGTCTTCCTGGTAACGCTGCTTCGGATCACCGATCAAGCGGATCAGGTGGTTGCGGATATCGTGTACGCCGTTGGCGTAATCGAGGATGCGCTCGCTGACCGGATCGTAATACAGGGCGTTGATGGTGAAGTCGCGGCGTTGCGCGTCTTCTTCCAAGGTGCCGTAAACGTTGTCGCGCAGAATCCGCCCGCTCTCGTTACGCGAAGACTGGTTGCTGTCTTCGTCGTCTTCGTTGACCGGGTGGTTGGCGCGGAAGGTCGCGACTTCGATGATTTCGCGGCCGAAATGGATATGCACCAATTTGAAGCGGCGACCGATGATCCGCGCATTGCGGAATTCGGCACGGACTTGCTCGGGGGTGGCGCTGGTGGCGACGTCGAAATCCTTTGGCGTGATGCCCAGCAGCATGTCACGCACGCAACCGCCGACCAGATAAGCCTGGTAACCGGCACCTTGCAGGCGTTCGACGATATTCACCGCATAGCGGCTGAATTGCGTTTTCTGCAGCGAATGTTGGCCGCTGTTGAGCACTTCAGGGGTGCTGCGGATGTGTTGCGTACGACGCACGGGAGCTCGGAATGACTGGAACAACTTCTTCAGCATGGGATGCACTGTTTGAAGGAATGTTCGGCCATACCAAAGAATGACCGCATGATGGGCGCAGATTCTAGCATTTAGTCGGGGGATGGTGTAGGACACGGCCGATTTGAGCTGCAAGCCGCAGGCTACAGGCATCGCGCACGATAAAAAGGGGGGATTTTGCTACGAGGAGAAACTACAAGGGGAGCCGAAGCTCCCCAAGAAGTAGTTGCGTGCTCTTTTTATTATTGATTCGGGCTTCTTGTTTTTGTTGAGTGCCCTCGCCACGAAGTGTTTCCTTCGTGACCCTCCCAATCGGGAGCCAAGAGCAAACGGATTGCTTTGGTCGCTGAATTGCAGTGATCTCTCGATCCAACCAGTACAGGCTCTGTCTTAGGACAGTTTTTGTTGTTCTCGGCCTGGTCGTGGGGCAAGCCCCAAATACAACGCCTCTCCAAAAGAATCAGTTAGCTGCGCCTCTCGCCGTCTTGTTTTTATTGTGCGTGAGTCGATTCGTCTTATTTTTATTGTCTTGTGCATTGCTTGTTATTGTTCTTGTACTGAACATATAGCAGGTGCCGTGCCAACTTTTGCGAAACCCAATAAAACAAGGGGTTAGGTCGATATAACCGTTTTGTCGGGGCGAAAAAAAGCCGGGGTTTCGTTACCGATAACCCCGGCTTCTGTTACGTGAATCGACTGAGGTAACAGTTTTTTCACATCTTCAAGCGTTACCCGCACACTCGACAGGTAACGTTCAGCTCTCGCTGGCGACCCCGGTCTTGCGCCGCGGAATGCCCAGACGCTGACGGCGTTCCCACAGGCATTTACGGCTGACGCCCAGTTTGCGCGCCAGTTCGGTCTCGGTCATGTGGTCCTGATGCTCGAGGACGAAGTGCTGGAAGTAGTCTTCCAGCGACAGGTCTTCGGTCGGCTCATGGCTGCTGTTGCTGGCGTTACCGCCCGTTTGCGGTGGCAGACCGATGAACTCGTCGTCTTCCAGATCGCTCAGCTCGATATCGATGCCCAGCAGATCGGCGGAGATTTCCGGGCTTTCGCTCAGAATCACTGCGCGCTCGACCGCGTTCTCCAGCTCACGCACGTTACCCGGCCAGGAATAATGCCGGATCGCCTGTTCGGCATCCGCAGCAAACTTAAGGTCGGTACGGTTGATGCGCGCGCTCTGGCGAGCGAGGAAAGCTGTGGCGATCTCATTGACGTCGGCACCGCGCTCGCGCAAGGCCGGCAGTTTCAGTGCGATCACATGCAGACGGTAATAAAGGTCTTCACGGAACTGGCCGATTTTCGCCAGGCTCTTGAGATCCCGGTGAGTCGCCGCGATCAGGCGCACATCGACTTTCTGCGACTGCACCGAGCCAACCCGGCGAATCTCGCCTTCCTGCAACACGCGCAGCAGGCGGGCCTGGGCTTCCAGTGGCAGCTCACCGATTTCGTCGAGGAACAAGGTGCCGCCGTCCGCCGCTTCAACCAGACCGGCACGCCCGGCGCTGGCGCCAGTGAATGCGCCTTTCTCATGGCCGAACAGTTCGGACTCGATCAGGCTTTCCGGAATGGCTGCGCAGTTCACCGAAATCATCGGCGCCTTGGCACGTTTCGACAGGTTGTGCAGGGCGCGGGCCACCAGTTCCTTACCGGTGCCGGACTCGCCCTGGATCAACACATTGGAATCGGTCGGCGCGACTTTGCGGATCTTGCTGTACAGATCCTGCATCGGCGGGCAGGAGCCGATGATGCCGATTTCGCCGTTGCTGTTGTCGACGGCGGATTTACCGCTGCCATTGGCCGGTTTGCTGGCAACCGCTTCGCCGGCCGCCGGTGCCGATTGGCGATCACGCAGGATCCGCGCGACAGCCTGAAGCATTTCATCGTGGTCGAAAGGCTTGGCGATGTAGTCCACCGCGCCCATCTTCATCGAGTCGACCGCCGAGCGCAGGCTGGCGTAACTGGTCATGATCAGCACCGGTGTGCCCTGGCCGAGCTTGATCAGCTCGGTGCCCGGCGCACCCGGCAAGCGCAGATCGCTGACGATCAGATCGAACGTAGGAATGGTGAAGCGTTCTTGTGCTTCCTGCACTGAACCGGCTTCGCTGACCTGGTACTGATTACGTTCCAGCAGGCGGCGCAAGGCGGAGCGGATAATTGTTTCGTCTTCGACGATCAAAATGTGCGGCATTGATTCGATACTCTCGACGGTCTCAGTTCACAGCGGACGTCGCTTCGACATGACGCGGTAAGGTCACCCGGATACGGGTGCCGCGTTGGCTTTGTACATCAGCCGGGCTGTCGATGGTGATTTGTCCATAATGCTCTTCAACGATGGAATAGACCAGTGCAAGGCCCAGACCGGTGCCTTCGCCAGGATCCTTGGTGGTGAAGAAGGGTTCGAACAATCGGTCCATGATGTTCTTCGGAATTC
>NZ_AKJR01000240.1:0-7078 GCF_000282235.1 Pseudomonas sp. GM24
CGCAGAGCGTCCGTTGAGGTATTCCCACGCGGAGCGTGGGAACGATCACATGACCCTCCGCTTTCGCGAGCAGGCTCGCTCCCACATTAAAATCTACGCTCAGTCCAGACGCGGCACGGTGAAGCGGAACTCGCTGCCCTGCCCCGGTTCGCTCTCGGCGAAAATCCGCCCGCCGTGGGCTTCGACGATGCCTTGGGTGATGTACAAACCAAGGCCGGTGCCGGTCGGGTTGCCCTCTTTCACCGTCCAGTAACGGTCGAACACATGCGGTAGATGCTCCTTGGGAATGCCTTCGCCGCTATCGCGAACAGTGAAGACGATTTCATTGCCGACGGAGGTGGCATGCACGCCCACCCTGCCCAGTCGCGGGGTGAACTTGATCGCGTTGCCGACCAAGTTCGACAGCACCTGGAACAGCCGCTCCGGGTCAGCATGAATGCGCAGATCAGGATCGGCCGCGAAGGAAATGCTGATGTCCTTGTCCAGTGCCAACGGTGCAAGCAGTGCCTGCGCCTCTTCGAACATCTGCGCGACATCGAGCTTTTGTGGGGTGATGGAGTAGCGCCCGGCATCGATTTTCGAGGTGTCGAGCAAGTCCTCCAGCAGCGTGTTCATGCGTCCGGCAGCCTGCTGCATGGTGTCGATGGCCGTCGAGATGCGCCGCGAAGTGTGCGGGCCGTCGGAGCTGAAGGCCTTTTGCATCATGCCGCACAGCATCGAGATCACCGTCATCGGATTACGCAGATCGTGGGAGACCACCGCCACCAGCTCATCGCGGGCGCGCACCGCTTCCTGCTCGCGGCGCACCTGCCGGGCCAGATCGTTTTCCAGTGCCGAACGGCGCAGGTCATTGGCAGCGAACAGGTCACCGTGGCTCCACTTGGTGGATATCCCGGCCATCTCGACTTTCCAGATTTCAAACGAGGTGCGCGGGCGCAAGCGCAGGCCGGCATCGGAGTTTTCCAGGTCCAGCGGCTTGCGTGGATCGCCGCTCCAATTGATGTTTTCCTTGACCTCTGGGCGGAACCAGAACACGCCGTTGTCCACCGGTTTTGGCAGGCTCATGGCGAGCACGCCGCTGGCCACCTGCTGATACTGCGCGGCCGGCGGATAGACGCTGGCCAGGTGATGACTGGCAAACACCGACTCGCCGCTGTCCTGCAGCCATTTGTGCAAGGCGCGAATGTCTTCCGGCTCCGGGCAGTTGCCGTAGCGGTGCAGTTGTTTGTCTTCGATGATTGCGATGCCGCCGGCATTGGTCAGCGCCATCAGGGTCTGCGGCTGATTGGCGAGGCCGTCGAAGACATTCTGCGGCGAGTCGATCATCGCTTGATTGAGCAGCGCCAAGGCTTCGACTTTTTCTTCGCGCTGACGGCTGATCTCCAGCGCTTCCATGGCGCTGATCTGCAGCGACAGCACCTGGCCGATGGTCTGACACGCAGCGCGCAATTCGTGCGGCACGTGCAGTGGCTGACGATTGCCGCAACTGATCAGGCCCCAGAGCTTGTCACCCTTGAGCAGGGAAATGCTCATCGACGACAGCACGCCCATATTCTTCATGTACTGACAGTGGATCGGCGACACGCTGCGCAGGGTGGCGAAACTCAGGTCCAGCGGCGTGTTCGTGTCCGGGCGCAACTTTGGCAGCAGCGGCACTGGTTGATAGTCGGCATTGGGGATGATCCGCAGCCAATTGGTGCGATACAGCTCGCGCGCCTGTTCGGGAATGTCCGAGGCCGGGAAGAACAGGCCATTGAACACTTCCATCGACGGGTCGGAGGCTTCGGCGATGACCTGACCGTGGCCCTCCTCCTCGAAACGATAGATCAACACCCGGTCGTAACCGGTCATGGCCTGGATTTCCTTGACGCTGATGTCGTACAGCGCCTGCAACGTGGTCGCCGCTTGCAGACGCTGAAGCATGCGCCCCAGATGAGTCTGGTTGCCGGCGACGTTGCGCGGCTGGAAGTTCTCGACGTGGATTTCCAGCTCCAGGATCAATACGCCCTGATGACGATGCAACAAGCCCTCGAACGCGGTGCCGTTGAGCCTGAAGCGCAGTGGCTGCAAGTCGGACAGCGACGGTTGCAGCAAGGCCTCGCGCACTTTTGCCGCTTCGGCGTCGCCGATCAGGCTTTCCAGCGGCTGGCCGATCAGGCTTTGCGGCTCTCGGGCCAGCAACGTTTCGACATTGGCGCTGACCTGAATGATCACCAACTCAGGCTCGCTCAGGGTCAGCAACAAACCGTGGGGCTGGATCGCGCCGGGAAAACGGATCGGCTCATCGGCACAGTTGGCCAGCAGTTCTTCAAAGGCTTCTTTGTCTTGCGGGTTCATGCCAGTACCTCCCGGCTTTCGAGCCAGCGCTCGAAACAACTGAATGTGGTTTGTGCCGCTGTGACGACAGCGGCGCGCTCATCGGCGCTCATCGGCTGATTGCCCAGATATTCGATGAAATCGCGCCAGCGCCGGCCCGTGGCGGCGCCGTAGATATCGAGAAAGGCCGCGCCGTTGTTGGCTTCCAGGCCTAACCGTGAAGAGATTTCGCGGCGCAGAATCTGCCCGCCGAGCGTCGCGCCCTCGAGGACGTAGAGCACGCCCAGGCAGGCAGCGCTTGAGTCGATGATCGGCAACTGCTGGCAGTGCGGCAGGCTTTGCAGCGCTGCGGCGGATACGCCCAGAGCTAGCAGGTCGGCGCGCAGGGTTGGCGTTTTGAGGCGGGGCGCCAGATCAAAATCGGTGGGGATTGCATCGCTTTGCTGCAGTGCGTTTTCCAGCGGTAAATAGAAGCCGTAATAGGCCTGCACCAGCCGGACAAAGGCCTGGGTATCGAGGGTATCGGAGAAAAAGGGAAGGCGTTTTTCCAGCGCGATGTGCAGCTCGGCAGTGCCGGCTCGCAGATCTTGCAGCACCGGTGGCACATAAACTTCACGGGCCTTTGCTTGCATGTAGATCGCTCTTGGTGGGGCCGCCTGGGGCCAAACGGGGTGAGTGCAACGTCGGCGAAATTTTACACGGCTATCGCGGTTTCTGACCGGCCGGATAGTTATTTCTGCCGAAACCATCACCCTCTGAGTCATTCAGAGTGAAGGCATCTGCAAAAAGTTCGACCGCGTTGCCCAACGGCGCCGGGCGCTGTACCGCGACAGCACCGCGTGACTGTATGGGTCTGGGCGCCCGGAGGCTGTGATAAAAATATCGTTCTCGTTACTGGAGTGCCGCCATGGATCTCGCCACGCTCATCCTGTTTCTTCCGGCCTGTTTCGCCCTGAACATGGCCCCCGGGCCGAACAATCTGCTATCGATCAGCAACGCCACGCGTTATGGCTTTCGCCGCGCCTGCACGGCGGGTATCGGGCGGATTCTGGCGTTCGCCGGGATGATCGCGCTGGCCGGTGCCGGTCTGTCGGTGGTGTTGCAAACTTCAGAATGGTTGTTCCATGCGATCAAGATCATTGGCGCGGCGTATTTGCTGTACTTGGCCTGGCAGTTATGGCGGGCCAATCCTGAGGCCGAGCAGCAGGTGACGGGCGTGACCGTTGGTTTCTTTGCATTGGCGCGGCAGGAGTTTCTGGTGGCGGCGGGCAATCCGAAGGCGATCCTGTTATTTACCGCGTTTCTGCCGCAGTTCGTCGACCCGGCACGCCCGGTGCCGGCGCAGTTTGCAGTGCTGGGCGTGCTGTTTCTGCTGCTGGAGTGGATCGCCATCAGCGCCTACGCGTGGATGGGCCTGCACATGCGCCGCTGGTTCGCCGAGCCGCGCGGCAAACGAATGTTCAATCGTTGCTGCGCAGGCCTGCTGTCGGCGGCGGCTTCGGCGCTGTTGATGGCCAAACGCGCTTAAGCCTCGGACGGGCCTTTGAGCTCGACCTGATTGCCGTCCGGGTCGAAGCAGTACAGCGACAGCCCTTTGCCTTCGGCGCCGAAGCGTGATTCGGCTTTTGCGGCGGTGAGGCCGAAGGTTTGCAGATGTGCAATCAGTGCAGCCTCATCAAATGGCTCAATGCGCAGGCAAAAGTGATCGACGTTGCGTCGCTCGGCCCCGGCCGCCCCGCCGCCCTTGCGGCCGAGTTCGCCTTGCAGGTCGACCAGATCAATCATCGAAGTGCCGGCGCGCAGGTGTATCAGGCCCAGCGGTTCGTTGCGTTTGACCACTTCGGCGCCGAAGACTTGACCGTAGAAGTCGATGCTGCGTTGCAGATCCGCGACGCGCAGGACGATGTGATCGATATGTTGGATGGAAAATGGATGCATCGGGCACACCTCAACAAACGGTAGGAGCTGCCGATAGCGGCGATCTGGGATTTTGGGACGCGGAGCGTCCCAGGCTGCATTCCCACGCAGAGCGTGGGAACGATCAAGATCGCAGCCTGTGGCAGCTCCTACACGGTAGTTCAGGGGATTTGAAAATTCACTGTCGATTTTTCGGTGGAGCCATCGAGAATCTGGTTTTACTCTCGAGCCATGAACATACAAACCGCTGTCCTGCCGCCCCACGCCGAAATGGTTCGCGCCATGCTCGAACGCGACACTGCCTATGAAGGCGTGTTCTTTACGGCCGTGAAAACCACCGGGATCTTCTGCCGCCCCAGCTGCACGGCGCGCAAGCCGAAACCGGAGAACGTCGAGTTCTTCGCCCAGGCCGATGACTGTCTGTCGGCGGGCTATCGCGCCTGCCTGCGTTGTAAACCGCTGGACGCGGCGGCCATCGCGCCGGACTGGGTGCAGCGCCTGCTCACCGCCGTGGAGGCCGATCCAGAGCTGCGCTGGAGCGACGCACAATTGCTCGCTGAAGGCATCGAGCCGCTAAAGCTGCGCCGTTGGTTCAAGCAGCACTTCGGCATGACCTTCCATGCGTGGCTGCGAACGCGCCGCTTGGGCATGGCGCTGGGCGGGATCAAGCAAGGCACCTCGATTGATCACGCCGCGTTTGATTCCGGTTATGAATCGCTCAGCGGTTTTCGTGATGCTTTCCAGAAGTCATTCCACATCACCCCCGGTCGCGCCGAACACAGCGAGCCGCTGCTGTTCACCCGACTGACCACCCCGCTGGGGCCGATGATTGCCATGGCCGAGCGGCGTGGCCTGGTACTGCTGGAGTTTCTTGATCGCCCGGCGCTGACCCGCGAAGTCGAAGAACTGCAACACCGCTACGGCTATGCGGTCGCGCCGGGGCACAACCCACATCTGCAACAGATCGAGCAGCAACTGGCGCAGTATTTCGCCGGTCAACTGACGACCTTTACCGTGCCACTGCACCTGCCCGGCAGCGAGTTCGCCCGGCAGGTCTGGTCGGCGCTGCTGCAGATACCTTACGGCCACACCAGCACCTACGGCGCCATCGCCGCCGGTTTGGGCAAACCCGGCGCCAGTCGCGCGGTCGGTCTGGCCAACGGGCACAATCGGTTATCGATTGTGGTGCCCTGCCATCGGGTGATCGGCGCGGATGGCTCGCTCACCGGCTATGGTGGTGGACAACCGCGCAAGGCGTTTCTGCTGCGGCTGGAAAACGCCGCCGTGCAACTCACCCAACAACTGGCATTCTGACCCACCGAATCAACTGACAAGAAGGATTTTTGATGAACGCGCTCGCTACGCAGTTTCACCAGTTGCACCAGCAAGGTCTGTTGATTCTGACCAATGTCGCCGACGCCACCGGTGCGCGACTGGTCGAGCACCTGGGCGGTAAAGCCGTGGCCACCAGCAGTGCGGCAGTGGCCTGGGCTCACGGTTACCCGGACGGCAACACCCTTCCCCTTGAACGTCTGGTGTCGACGGTGGAATCCATCGCCCGGGTGATCAGCATTCCCTTGACCGTGGATGTCGAGGCCGGCTATTCCGATGACCTCGGGCGCGTCGCCGAAGTGCTGGATGCGGTGATCGCAGCGGGGGCCGTGGGCATCAATATCGAGGACGGTTCTGCCGATCCCGAGTTGCTCGCGCGCAAGATCGAAGTGGCGCGACAGTTGGCCAACAAGCGCGAGGTGCAGCTGTTCATCAATGCACGCACCGATGTCTATCTGAAAAGCCTTGTGCCGGCCGAGGATCGCGTCGCCGAAACCCTGCACCGCGCGGCGCTGTATCAAGCGGCCGGCGCGGATGGTTTGTTCGCGGCGGGCGTCACCTCGGCCTATGAAATCGAGGCCATCTGCAAAGGCACGACGCTGCCGGTCAATGTCCTGGGTTTCGCTTGCCTGCCTTCGCCGCAAGAACTGCAAGCGCTGGGCGTGCGCCGCTTGAGCGCGGGTTCCGGCATCGCCGAATTCCTCTATGGCGCCATGGGTGGGCTGGTAAAAAGCTTTCTGGCCAGCGGCAAACTCGATACCCATGATCTCAAGGCTTTCACCTACGGCGAAGTCAACGGCTTGCTGAAATAACATGCCTGATGCCTATCAAGCGGCCAGAGAGTTTCTGGCCGCGCTCGATGCGGACTGGCAACGCCATATCGCAGCGGTCGGCCCGTGCCGGCATCAACCGCATCCGGCGCGTGATCCCTACGAGTCGCTGGTGCGGGCGATTGCTTATCAGCAACTGCATGCCAAGGCCGGCGATGCGATTGTCGGGCGGCTGGTGGGGTTGTTTCCTGGGCAGTCGTTTCCGCGGCCGGAGCAAATCCTTGCGACGGATTTTGAGCGCATGCGCAGTTGCGGGTTTTCCGCGGGCAAGATTGCGACGATCCAAGGGATTGCCCAGGCGACGCTGGATGGCGTGGTGCCGGATTACGCCACGGCGCTGGCGATGGGCGATGAGGCGTTGATCGAACGTTTGGTCAGTTTGCGCGGGGTGGGTCGCTGGACGGTGGAGATGTTGCTGATTTACAGCCTGGAACGCATGGATATTCTGCCGGCCGATGACTTTGGTGTGCGTGAGGGGTATCGGCGTTTGAAGGGGTTGGAGGTGCAGCCGACGCGCAGGCAGATGGTTGAGATCGGGTTAGCCTGGAGTCCTTTTCGGACGGTGGCGGCGTGGTATTTGTGGCGGGTGCCTAAACCGCTGCCCTCACCCTAGCCCTCTCCCAGAGGGAGAGGGGACTGATTGGGGGAGATTGGAGATTCACGTCGACCTGAAATAGCGCCTG
>NZ_AKJR01000241.1:0-1421 GCF_000282235.1 Pseudomonas sp. GM24
GATTTGGCGTTACTTTGTACATGGGCTTGGTACCTATCAATAGGGGCCGCAACCAATCTCGCTTCTAAACGGATGGGAGGCAGCTGTGCGCAAGTTAGTAGACCGGACCCCAAACCCTAAATCCGGCGCACCCGAGGGCGCCATGCGCACAGCCACCATCGAGTACAAGCATTCGCCTGTTTGAATGGTACTTGTGCAGCCATTTAGGGGGGATTCCGGGCTACTAAACCCGATCACTGGAAATCAGTGACGCGAACCAAGTTACCGACCGCCCCCCAAGCGCACAAGCCGGCGGATTCTGGCGTAGCGGTAGGCAACGGCGCAAGGATTTGTAGGCTTCAGGACGTAACACCGCACGCCTCTAAACACTTCAGTCGGAACATGTTTATGAAGCGATAACAAATAGCGATTTCCCCGACATTACAGATCCACAACACTCCACCGGTTTTCACCTCCCGCCCAACCGACTAGCATTTCCTCATCAACCACCACCCTCCCCCTGCGCGGCCATCGACGAATACGCGCCATCACTTTCGAGGGATTCCAATCGCGGCCACATTGCCGCTGACGACCGAACTCAAAAGAGCACTTCACCATGACCCAAAATATTTACGACGATCCCGAATTCTTCCAGGGTTACAGCCAGATGAACCGTTCCATCGGCGGCCTCGACGCGGCGCCGGAGTGGCCAGCGCTCAAGGCGCTGTTGCCCTCCATGCATGGCCTGAACGTGGTGGATCTGGGCTGCGGTTATGGCTGGTTCAGTCGCTGGGCCATTGAGAATGGCGCGGCCAGTGTCTTGGGGCTGGATGTCTCGGAAAAGATGCTGGAGCGGGCACGGGAGACCACCACGACGGCGAATATTCGCTATGAGCGCGGCGACCTGGAACAGCTCGACCTGCCCGCCTGCAGTTTCGATCTGGCTTACAGTTCGCTAGCGCTGCATTACATCAAGGATCTGCCGGGGTTGTTTGCGCACCTGTACGCGGCGCTGAAACCGGGTTCGCATTTTGTGTTTTCCATTGAGCATCCGATCTTTATGGCGCCACGTAATCCGGGTTGGTTGATTGACGCTGAAGGCAACAAGCGTTGGCCGCTGGACAGCTATCAGTTGGAGGGTGAGCGGGTGACGAATTGGCTGGCTGAGGGCGTGATCAAGCAGCATCGTACAGTTGGGACGTTGCTCAATTCGCTGATCGATCCAGGATTCACGATTCGACATGTCAATGAATGGGGGCCGAGCGATGCTGAAGTGGCGGCGCAACCGGCTCTGGCAGAAGAGCGAGAGCGGCCGATGATGATGTTGGTGGCGGTGCAGCGCTGAGCCCTCACCCTAACCCTCTCCCAGAGGGAGAGGGGACTGACCGCAGCGCCAGTACGAGCTACGCCGACGTGCGAAATCGAGTCGAACTCAGGTTTTG
>NZ_AKJR01000242.1:0-6200 GCF_000282235.1 Pseudomonas sp. GM24
GATCGCAGCCTTCGGCAGCTCCTATAGTAAATGGTCGTTCCCACGCTGCTGCGTGGGAACAATCAATAGTTGAGATTGTGTTTGAGATAGAAGGATTGCAATGACTCCGCGTACCGCCCTCGGCGCTCTGCATATCGGTGCTTTGATGTTTGGCCTGACGGGTGTGTTCGGCAAACTCGCTGCCGCCTCCCCCGCTGTGATCGTGTTCGGTCGCGCGGCTTTCGCCGTTGTCGCCTTGGCGTTCTTCGCCCGCTTCGCCAGCCAGAGCGGCTGGCAGAAACTTCAGGCCGTGGATTGGCGGCGTCTGGCCCTCAGCGGCGTGTTGCTGGCCGGGCACTGGGTGAGTTTCTTCCTGTCTGTGAAGATCGCTGGTGTCGCCATCGCGACGTTGGGTTTTGCCAGTTTCCCGGCCTTTACGGTGATTCTCGAAGGACTGATCTTTCGCGAACGCATCCGCGCCAATGAAATACTGCTGGTGGTGTTGGTCAGCATCGGCCTGATTCTGGTGACCCCGGCCTTCGATCTCGGCAGCGGCGCGACCATTGGCTTGCTCTGGTCGGTGCTTTCGGGGCTGCTGTTTTCCCTGCTGTCGCTGACCAACCGCGCCAGCTCCGGGCGGATTCCGGCGGTGCAAGCGGCGCTGTGCCAAAACGTCGTGGTCGCGCTGTGTCTACTACCAGTTGCAGCACCGCAACTGAGCGAAGTGCGCGCACTCGACTGGCTGTGGATTGCGCTGCTCGGGGTGTTCTGTACCGGCGTCGCGCACAGCCTGTTTGTGGCCAGTCTGGCGGTGATCAAGGCGCGCACGGCGGCGGTGGTGTTTGCCATGGAGCCGGTCTACGGCATCACCGTCGCCTGGTTGCTGTTCAATGAAAACCCGACACCGAAGATGTTGCTCGGCGGCGCGCTGATCATTGTCGCCATTGTGGTGTCGGCGCGGATGTCAGGCCATGCCGACAAGAAAGCTGTCGCCGCCGAGGCCGCGTCTCACTGAGTGCGGTCGTTGTGACCGAGGTCGCGGTCAGGATCGATCTGATCGCGAACTCGCTGCTTCAAGATTTTAGCCTCGGGAAAACCGCCGTCAGCCTTGCGTTCCCAGATCTGCACGCCGGCGCAGCTGATGTGAAACACCCCGCCGGTGCCGGGCACCAACGAGACTTTGCCGAGATCATCGCCGAAGGTGCTGAGCAGCTCCTGCGCCAGCCATGCAGCGCGCAGCAGCCACTGGCATTGGGTGCAATAGGTGATGACAACTTCTGCTTTTGCGACAGTCATGTTCGCTGAAACTCCTGAGACAGAGGGCGCCGCTATAATAGCCGGCTTTAACGCTTGCCCCGAGACTCACAATGCGCCGTCTGCTGTTCTGCCTGCTGCTTGGTTTCCTCCCTTTGTTCGCTCACGCCGGCGTCGATGCCAGTGACGCGACGCGACCGAAAGTCGGCCTCGTGCTGTCCGGCGGCGCGGCGCGCGGGCTGGCGCACATCGGCGTGCTTAAGGCGCTGGAGGAGCAAGGCATCAAGATCGATGCGATCGCCGGCACCAGCATGGGCGCGGTGGTTGGCGGGCTGTACGCCTCGGGTTACAAGATCGATGAGCTGGAAAAACTCGCGCTGAACATCGACTGGCAAGCCGCGCTGTCCGACGCGCCGCCGCGCGAAGATGTGCCGTTTCGGCGTAAACAGGATGACCGCGACTTTCTGGTCAAACAGAAACTCAGCTTTCGTGACGACGGCAGCCTTGGCTTGCCACTGGGTGTGATTCAGGGCCAAAACCTCTCGTTGCTGTTGGAAAGCCTGTTGGCCCACACCAGCGACACCCGGAATTTCGACAAACTGCCGATTCCGTTCCGCGCTGTCGCCACCGACATCTCCAACGGCGAAAAAGTGGTGTTCCGCAAAGGTCATCTGCCGCAGGTGATCCGCGCCAGCATGTCGATCCCGGCGGTGTTCGCCCCGGTCGAACTCGACGGCCGGCTGCTGGTGGACGGCGGCATGACCGACAACATCCCGCTGGATGTCGCGCGGGAAATGGGCGTCGACGTGGCCATCGTCGTCGACATCGGTACACCGCTGCGCAACCGCAAGCAACTGACCACCGTGGTCGATGTGTTGAACCAGTCGATCACCCTGATGACCCGCAGTAACTCCGAAGAACAACTGGCCGCGCTGAAATCCTCCGATGTGCTGATCCAGCCCGCGCTGGCAGCGTTCGGTGTCACTGATTTCGGCAAGGCTCAGGAGATGATCGATGCCGGTTATCGCGCCACGCGAATCCTCGATGCGCGCCTCGCCGTCCTCAAACCCAAAGAATCCCAGGACGCCGAACTCAACGCCGCACGTTCGCCGGGTCAACGCACACCAATCATCACGGGCATCCGCGTCGAGAACGACTCGAAAGTCGACGACGATGTGATCCGCTACTACATACGCCAGCACATTGGCGAGCCGCTGGATCTGGCCCGATTGCACTCGGACATGGGCACTTTGTACGGCCTCGACTACTTCGAACAAGTGCAGTACCGCGTGGTGCACAAGGGCGAGGATCACACACTGGTGATCAGCGCTCGGGGCAAGCGCAGCGGCACCGATTACTTGCGGGTCGGCCTCAATCTGTCGGACGACATGCGCGGCGACAGCGCCTTCAATCTCGGCGCCAGCTATCGCATCAACGGTATCAACCGCCTCGGCGCGGAATGGCTGACCCGCGCGCAGATTGGCGACAAACAAGAGCTGTACACCGAGTTCTATCAACCGCTGGACGTCGGCTCGCGTTACTTCGTCGCACCGTACGCCTCGTTCGAGGCGCAGAACGTTGAAGCGGTGCTCGACAACGATCCGATCGCGCAGTATCGCGTCGAGCGCTACGGTTTCGGCCTCAACTTCGGCCGACAGATCGGCAACAACGGCGAAGTGCGTTTCGGTGTCGGCGAGGCGTGGGGCAAGGCCGATGTGCGGATTGGCGATCAGGATCTGCCGAGTGAAAACTTCAACGAAGGCTTCTACGCGCTGAAGTATTCCTACGATTCGCTGGATAACGTCTACTTCCCTCATGAAGGCAAGGACGTCAGTCTGACGCTGATGCAGTTCGAACCGGGCCTGGGTTCGGATACGCGTTACCGACAGTGGGAATTCAAACTCGACAAAGCCATGAGCCGTGGCCCGGATACGCTGATTCTCGGTGGTCGTTACGGGCGTACGCTGGACGATGCCAACGTGGTCACGTCAAGCTTCCTGCTTGGCGGTGCGCGGCAGTTGTCGGGGTTCAGAGAAGACGCGATTTCCGGGCAGAACGTCAGCCTGATGCGCGCGGTGTACTACCGCCGGCTGACGCCGCGCTCGTATCTGCCACTGGACTTCCCGCTGTATGCCGGCGCCTCGCTGGAGCGTGGACGGGCGTGGAACAACGACAATGAGTTCGACAGCGGCTATATCAACGCGGCCAGCGTGTTCATCGGTTTTGACACGCCGCTGGGGCCGTTGAATTTCAGTTATGGGTTGAATGATGCGAATGAGCAGGCGGTTTATCTGAACCTTGGGCAGACCTTCTGATCAGGTCGCCTGACAATCCGCCTTCGCGAGCAGGCTCGCTCCCACAGGGGAACGCATTCCAATGCAGGAGTGAGCCTGCTCGCGAAGGCGGTATCAGCTCAACCGCAAATCGGATCGGAGGCTTCAGCGAATTCCCGCCAGCAACGTCCGCGCCGTTTGCTTCAAAGGTTCATCGCCCTCTTTGAGCAATTCATTGAGCAACGCAATCGCACTGTCGATGTCACCGTCATCAATGCACGTCTGCGCCTGTTCGAGTTTGCCGGAGTTGGCGTCGTGTACCAGTTCCGGCTCCTGCAAATCCAACGGTTGCAAAGCCAGTGACGGCTCGGCATCAGCAAACTCATTGAGAAAATCTTCATCCAGCGGCCCGGCTTCCGATTCAGGGATCCACTCGAGTTCGGCCTCTTCGCTGGGCTCGGGCAATTCAAAGTCCTGCGGCAGAACCTGCAGACCGGAGCCGAGCGCCGAGGTGTCTGCTGCAGGTTCAGCGGTGGCCGGGCGACTGTCTTCCAGATCCCAACTGGAATCCATCGACAGCTCGCCCAGATTCAGTTCGAAATCATCTTCAGGCGCCGGTTGGGCAGCGGCAATCGGGGCCGCTGCAACAATCGGCGGTACCACGGCCAACGGTGCTGCACCCACCAGTTTCGGGTGCCGCGCGCGAACATCCTGCAACGTCCGGGCATCCACACCCAGCTCATGCAAATGACTTTCCTGTTGTTCATACGCGGCGCTGTCACCCTGACGTCCCAGCACTTCTAGCAACTGCAAACCGATATCAGTGCGCGCAGGCTCCTTTTGCAAGGCATCGCGCAACAGCCCGGCGGCTTCGCCCAATCGGCCATAAGCCAGATAGATCCCCACCGCCTCCAGCACATCACCAGCGGCGGGTTCTTCGCGGTGTTGGTCTGATGTGTGAACTCTGACCGACTCGGTGTTCTCGGCCTCCGCCGCCTCCGGCTCATTGCCTTGCGGCAACAGTGGCAGCGGCTCGGCAACCTGCCGCTGTTGTTGCCGTCGACGGTGCACAAACAACCCGGCCAATGCGCCCAGCAACAGCAACAGGCCGCCGAGCAATGACCAGTTCAAACCGTCATCGCTGGATTCGACCGGTGCAACGACTGGCGCAGGAGCAGGTGCCTGGGTCACCACAGTTGGGGGCGGCGATTTCTGCAACTCGACCAGACGTGTTTGCAAGTCACTGATCTGCTTCTTGCCGTCGGCAATCTGCACATCCTGTGTCTGCAGTTTTGCGTTCAATTCGTCGACGGTCTTCTGCAGTTGCTGATTCAGCAACACATTGGCGGCCAACTGCTCGGCCAGTGCATCGCTGGCAGGCGTGGGTGCTGGCACGGTATCGCGCTTGGCTTGAGGTGCCTGTGGCGCTGCCACGACAGGCTCGACAGTGGGAAACGCGGAGGATTGCGCACGTAAATCCGGCTCATCGGTGGCCGGCACGATACCCGGCGAACCCGGTGGATCGATCAACACGGTGTACTCACGCAGCAACCGGCCGTTGGGTTGATCGAGCTGCACGAGGAAATTCAGAAAGGGTTCGTTGACCGGTTTGCTGGACGTCACTCGGATCATCTGGCGATTGCCATGCAGGATCGGGATGAACTTGAGGTCGTTGAGGAAGAACACCCGCTCGACCCCGGCCTCGGCGAATTCATCCGCCGTGGCCAGGCGCGCGGCCAAATCGTTTTGCGTCAGCCCGCCGACATCGACCAAGGCAATGTCGGCCTTGAGCGGCTGATTGAGGCCTGAATGGACGGTGATATCACCCAACCCCAAGGCCATCGACCAGGCCGAATAACTCAATACACCAGCGACCAGCAGCCATTTGGCGCCGCCGCGCAGTACCACGTGCCGACTTGCGAGCATGAGCATCCCTTAAATAAGCAAAACCGACTTCTATGCGTTCGCACATCCGGTACGAACACGATATTGCCCAGTAGTTCTTATAGTCGGCGCAGCGCGATCTCTCAAAGATACGGCACGTGGATGTGCCTCAAGATTTTTCCAGGTTGGCCAGAATGTGCCCGTGAACCCGCATGCACACCTTCAAATCCGCCTCGTCGACGCCTTCGAACAACTCATGACGCAACTGTGTGGCAATGGTTTCGATTTGCTCGATCAGCGGCAGGGCCGGTGCGCAGAGGACGATTTTTTTCGCCCGGCGGTCTTCCATTACAGACTGGCGTTGCACCAGGCCCTGGCTCTCCAGACTATCGAGCAAGCGCGCGAGGGTCGGCCCTTCGACGCCGACACTCTGCGCCAGCTCCCGCTGGGTCGGTGCTTCTTCAAAACGCGCCAGATGCAGCAGCACCAGCCAGCGCGCCTGGGACAACCCCAGCCCGGCGAGGCGTCGATCCAGTTCGGCACGCCAGCCACGGGACATCTGGGCCAGTTGCATGCCAAAGCGGTGTTGATCGGTTAACGGCATAAAACACTCACGGTTAGACTGAAAATAAAGAATTTCTAATTATTAGCCAGCTAAGCATGAGCTGCAGTTATAGGCAAGTGGCGGTCTGTACTGAATCGTTACATCTTGAAGCCCCTCACCCTAGCCCTCTCCCAGAGGGAGAGGGGACTGAATGGGGGATATTTGGGAATTACGCCGACGTGGCAGATCGGCGCTGAATCCATAAT
>NZ_AKJR01000243.1:0-2842 GCF_000282235.1 Pseudomonas sp. GM24
AATCGTTCACGTCGGTGGATTTCTAAAATATCCCCCAATCAGTCCCCTCTCCCTTTGGGAGAGGGTTAGGGTGAGGGGCTAGACCGCAACGTGATACGGATTCCGCGGATCATGATTCCAGTCCAGAAACGGCTTGCCAGTCTCCATCGGCACCATCTCGATGCAATCCGCCACCGGGCAAGTGATCTGGCACAAGTTACAACCCACACACTCCTCATCAATCACTTCATATTTATGCGTGCCGTCCGCTTGCTTCAGACTACCGATCGCCTGGTGTGAAGTGTCCTCACAAGCAATATGGCAACGCCCGCAACCAATGCACGCCTCCTGATCAATCTTGGCAATCACCTGATAGTTGATGTCGAGGTACTTCCAGTCCGTGGTATTGCCCACCGCACGCCCGGAAAACTCGGCAATGTTGGCGTAGCCCTGACTGTCCATCCACCGCGACAGCCCGTCCTTCATCTCCTCGACAATGCGGAAACCATGCAGCATCGCCGCCGTGCACACCTGCACTGCGCCGCTGCCCAGCGCCATGAATTCCGCCGCATCACGCCAACTGCCGATGCCGCCAATGCCGCAGATCGGCAAGCCTTGGGTTTCTGGATCGCGGGCAATCTCGGCGACCATGTTCAGCGCAATCGGCTTCACCGCTGAGCCGCAATAACCGCCATGCGTGCTTTTGCTGCCGACGGTGGGCAGGGCGACCATGTGTTCCAGGTCGACGCTGGTGATCGAGTTGATCGTATTGATCAGCGACACCGCGTCCGCACCACCGCGATGGGCCGCGCGAGCGGCGACGCGGATGTCGGTGATGTTCGGCGTCAGTTTGACGATCACCGGCAGCGAGCAATAGGTCTTGCACCAGCGTGTGACTTGCTCAACGTACTCCGGCACCTGACCGACCGCCGCGCCCATGCCACGTTCGGGCATGCCGTGCGGGCAGCCGAAATTCAGCTCGATGCCGTCAGCGCCCGTAGCTTCGACCAGCGGCAGGATGTGTTTCCACGACTCCTCGACGCACGGCACCATCAGCGAAACGATCAGTGCGCGATCCGGCCAGTCCTTCTTCACCTGAGTGATTTCGCGCAGGTTGATTTCCAGCGAACGGTCGGTGATCAGCTCGATATTGTTGATGCCGAGCACTTCACGGTTATTGCCGTAGTGCGCCGAATAACGCGACGACACGTTGACCGCCGCCGGATCCTCACCGAGGGTTTTCCAGACCACGCCACCCCAGCCCGCTTCAAACGCGCGGACCACGTTGTAAGCCTTGTCAGTCGGTGGCGCGGAGGCCAGCCAGAACGGATTCGGCGCTTTGATGCCAGCGAAGACAATCGACAGATCGGCCATTTACGCAGCCTCCACGTTAAGCATCAGTTGAGCGTTGATCGCCTCGGCGGCGAGTTTGCCGTGCTGCACGGCTTGCACGGTGAGGTCTTGATCGAGGCTGGTGCAATCGCCGCCGGCATACACGCCGGGGATGCTGGTGCGCAGGTTTTCATCGACCTGAATGCGCTCGCCCTGGCGCTTGAGTTCGCGGGCTAGCGGGTCGGCGAGGGCGCTGCCATCGAACGCTTGGCCGATGGCTTTGAAGATCGCGTCAGCAGCCAACTCGAAAGTTTCGCCGGTGGTTTGCAGGCGTCCTTCGACCAGATCGGTGCGGGCGAAACGCATGCCGCGCACATGGCCCTGAGCGTCGAGCAGTACCTCTTCCGGTTGCGCCCAGGTCAGCAGGCGTACCTGATTGGCTTTGGCGATGTCTTGCTCATGGTCGGTGGCGCCCATATCCGCCGCGCCACGCCGATACACCAGATTCACATCACGAGCACCGAGCCGAGCCATTTGCACGGCCATGTCGATTGCCGTGTTGCCAGCGCCGAGAACGATGCAGCGTTCGGCCAGTGGCAGTTGCGTAAGGTCATCGGCCTGACGCAGTTCGCGAATGTAATCGGTGGCGGCGAGCAGACCCGGGGCATCTTCGTGAGGCAGGCCGAGTTGTTTGCTGGCGTTGAGGCCGAGGCCAAGGAACACCGCGTCGAACTGCTGATGCAGTTCACTCAGGGTCAGATTCTCGCCGAGCTTGTGCCCGTGACGAATCTCGATACCACCGATCTGCAGGAGGAAATCCAGTTCCTTCTGCGCGTAATCGTCAACCAGTTTGTACTTGGCGATTCCGTATTCATTGAGGCCGCCAGCCTTCTCCCGTGCTTCGAAAATCACCACGTCGTGGCCGTGCATGGCACTGCGGTGGGCGCAGGACAAACCGGCCGGTCCGGCACCGACCACGGCGATGCGCTTGCCGGTGGTGGCGGCGCGCTGGAACGGGTGTTCGGTGAAGTGTGCGTTGTCGACGGCATAGCGTTGCAGCAGGCCGATCAACACTGGCGCGCATTCGTGGGCGTTGTTGCGCACGCAGGCTTGTTGGCAAAGGATTTCGGTCGGACAGACTCGTGCGCAACTGCCACCGAGGATGTTAGCCGAGAGGATTTTCTGCGCCGCGCCGGGGACGTTGTCCTGGTGGATATTGCGGATGAACGACGGGATGTCGATCTCGCTCGGGCACGCATTCACGCACGGTGCGTCGTAGCAGTACAGGCAGCGCGAGGCTTCCAGATGCGCCTGCCGATCGTTGAGCGGTGGCGCCAGATCGGTGAAATGCCCGGCGAGGGCGGCCGCGCTTTCGTGCGGGTGGGGGAGATGGTTCAGGGTCTCGATCACGGGTTTGTGCCTCACGGTTATTGAGGTTCTCTGCCTCTGATGGGCAGTGGTTTGATCGTTCCCACGCTCTGCGTGGGAATGCCTCTAGGGACGCTCCGCGTCCAGTGACGCGGAGCGTCAC
>NZ_AKJR01000244.1:0-6509 GCF_000282235.1 Pseudomonas sp. GM24
GGTTAGGGTGAGGGGCTTTTCAAACCGGCAAATAAATCCCGAAAGTATTCATCCCCCGATCACTGCGCACAAACACATCCCCGCCATGCATCAGCGCAATCGCTTTAACGATCGCCAGCCCCAAGCCATGGTTATTGCCACTGTTACTGCGCGACGCATCGACCCGATAAAAGCGCTCGAACAGCCGTGGCAAATGCTCACTGGCAATCGGCGAACCGGGGTTGGCCACGCCGATACTCACCTGATGTTCCTCAACCTCGATGCGCACCTCAATCACCTGACCCGCGCCGGTGTGCTGCACCGCATTGCTCAACAGATTGATCAACGCCCGGCGCAAATGCGCGACCTCGATCTGCACCAGTGCATCACCGCTGACCTGCACTTCAACCTGCGCATCTTCAAGGATGAAATCCAGAAACTCCAGCGTCGTCGCCACCTCATCTGCCAGCGACGTCGAGGTCAGTTTGGTCGCCTTGTTGCCCTGATCGGCACTGGCCAGAAACAGCATGTCATTGATGATCGAACGCAGCCGTTCCAGCTCTTCAAGATTGGATTGCAGCACTTCGAAATAGTGTTCGGCAGAGCGCCCACGGGTCAGCGCCACTTGCGTCTGGCCAATCAAATTGGTCAGCGGTGAACGCAGTTCATGGGCGACGTCGGCGTTGAACGATTCCAGCCGCGAGTAGGCCTGCTCGACCCGTTCCAGCGTCGAGTTGAATGAGTCGACAAACTGCTCAAGCTCCGGTGGCAGCGGCGACAAACGCAAGCGCCCGGCTCTGAGCGGTGGCGCCAGTCGTTGAGCCTCATGGGACAGTTTGATCAACGGCTTCAAACCAATCCGCGCGACCCAATACCCCAGTGCCGACGCCATCAACACACCGACAATCGCCAACCCGATCAGCGCGATCAACAGATTGTGCTGAGTCTCGTGAAAGGTCTCGGTATCAATGCCGATCATGAAGCGTAGCGGCGGGCGCTGATCCTTGGCTGGCAACTCGGTCAGCAACACTTTCAGCGGATAAGGATGGTCGGCCAACTGCAGGTCATGCATGCCCAACGGGCCTTGAGCGAACGCGCGAATCGCCGCATCGGGCTGACCATACTCGTAACCCGGATCGCCACTCACCACCCAGAAACGAATGCGTTTGTCCTCTTCGCCGAGCAGCTTCAACTTGGCGTTGATCTTCACCCAATGCTCCGGCGTGCCGAAGCGATTGAGCGCCGATTCGAGCACGCTGTAACGTGCATCCAGCTCGGCTTCCGGCAGTAATCCCAGGCCTTTGTCGACCTGTTGATACAACGCGCCGCCGATCAACAGAAACACCAGCAGCGCCACCAGCGTGAACATTCCACTGAGGCGCAGGGCAATCGAGTTACTGGACACCACGGCTCTCCAGCACATAACCCATGCCGCGAATGGTGTGCAGCAGTTTCTCGTCGAACGGCCCGTCGAGCTTGGCGCGCAGGCGTTTGATCGCCACTTCGACGACATTCGCGTCGCTGTCGAAATTGATGTCCCAGACCATCTCGGCGATGGCGGTTTTCGAAAGGATTTCACCTTGGCGGCGGGCGAGGACGCTGAGCAGCGAGAACTCTTTGGCGGTCAGATCCAGTCGGGTGCCGGCGCGAGTGGCCTTGCGGCTGATCAAATCTATCCACAGGTCGGCGATGCTCACTTGCACCGGTTCGTGGCCGCCGCTGCGCCGGGTCAGTGCTTGCAGACGCGCGACCAGTTCGAGGAAGGAAAACGGTTTGCCGAGGTAATCATCGGCACCGTCGCGCAAGCCTTTGATGCGGTCTTCGACGCGCTCGCGGGCGGTGAGCATGATCACCGGGGTCTGCTTGCGTGCACGCAACGCGCGCAAAACGCCGAAGCCATCGAGGCCCGGCAACATGACGTCGAGGACGATCACCGCGTAGTCGCTTTCCAGCGCCAGATGCAGCCCCTCGACGCCGTCGCGAGCCAGATCCACGGTGTAACCCTGTTCCGTCAGACCGCGGTGCAGATAGTCCGCGGTTTTTTCCTCGTCTTCGATAATCAGAACGCGCATGACCCTGCCTCAGTCTGTGGTCGCCAATGCCGGTGAGGGCATCGGTTTGGGCCGGTGGAACAGCCGCTCAAGCCACAAGTATATGACCGGAGTGGTAAACAACGTCAGCATCTGGCTGACCAGCAAACCGCCGACCACCGCGATCCCCAACGGTTGGCGCAGTTCGGCGCCGGTGCCGTAACCGAGCATCAGCGGCAGCGCGCCAAGCAGGGCGGCGAGGGTGGTCATGATGATCGGCCGGAACCGCGTGATGCACGCTTCGAAAATCGCCTCCTGCGGCGACAGACCTCGGTGGCGCTGCGCTTCGAGCGCGAAGTCGATCATCAGGATGCCGTTCTTCTTGACGATACCGATCAGCAACACCAGGCCGATCAACGCCATGATCGAAAAGTCCTGGCCGCAGATCCATAGCATGATCACTGCGCCCAAACCCGCCGCCGGCAATGTCGAAATGATCGTCAGCGGGTGCACGAAGCTTTCATAAAGCACACCGAGAATGATGTACACCGCCACCAGCGCCGCGAGAATCAGCCACGGCTGGCTGGCCAGCGAACTCTGGAACGCCTGCGCCGCACCCTGGAAATTGCCGCTGATCGCCGTCGGCATGCCAATCTCGGCCTTGGCCTGATTGAGCAGAATCACCGCATCACCCAACGCTACGCCGGGCGCGAGGTTGAACGACAGGTTGGCGGCCGGGAACATGCCGTCATGGGCGATCGACAGTGGGCCAATGGTTGGCGCATCGAATTTGGCCAGCGCTGACAGCGGCACCATCTCGCCACTCAGCGGTGAGCGCAGGTAGAAATAGTTGAGGCTTTCGGCCTTGCCGCGTTGTTTGGTGTCCAGCTCCAGAATCACGTTGTACTGGTTGACCTGAGTCTGGAATTCATTGATCTGCCGTTGCCCGAAGGCATCGTACAGCGCCTCGTCGACATCGCTGGCGGTCAGGCCGAAACGGGCGGCGGCGCTGCGGTCGATGCTGATGTGGGTGATGCTGCCGCCCAGTTGCAGGTCGTTGGAGATGTCGCGGAACGCCGGGTTGCTGCGCAGTTTTTCCGTGAGGCGTTGCGTCCATGTCGCGAGGGTCGCGCCGTCGTTGCTCTTCAGCACGTACTGATATTGCGCGCGGCTCGGGCCGGAGCTGAGGTTGATGTCCTGGCCAGCGCGCAGATAGAGAACGATGCCGGGGACTTTCATCAGTTGCGGGCGGATACGGTCGATGAACTGGCTGGCGCTGACGTCACGGTCGCCGCGTTTTTTCAGGGCGATCCAGAAGCGGCCGTTGGCGATGGTCTGGTTACTGCCGGACACGCCGACCGAGTGGGAAAACGCTTGCACCGCCGGATCGGCGGCGACGATTTCGGCCATCGCCAGATGTTTTTTCACCATGTCGCCGTAGGAAATATCCGCAGCCGCTTCAGTGGTGCCGAGGACGAAACCGGTGTCCTGCACCGGGAAGAAGCCTTTCGGGATAAAGATGTAACCGCCGATGGCCAGCGCCAGCGACAGACCGAACACGCCAATCATCAATTTCTGATGGGCGAGGGCGCGGCGCAGACCTTTCTCGTACCAGCCGAGCAGACGTTCGCTGAAGCCCGGTTTGGCGTGGGCGTGGTGCACCGGTTTGCGCATGAACAGCGCCGCCAACGTTGGAGCCAGAGTCAGCGAGACCACCACGGAAATCATGATGGTCGAGGTCGCCGTCAGGGCGAATTCCTTGAACAGTCGCCCGACCACACCGCCCATGAACAGCAGCGGAATAAACGCTGCCACCAGCGAGAAACTGATCGAGACCACGGTGAAGCCGATCTCGCCGGCGCCCTTGATCGCCGCTTCGCGCATATCGTCGCCGGCCTCCAGATGGCGGTGGATGTTTTCCACCACCACGATGGCATCGTCGACCACAAATCCCACGGCCACCACGATCGCCACCAGCGTCAGGTTGTTCAGGCTGAAACCGAGGATGTACATCAGGGCGAAACTGGCGATCAACGACACGCCGAGTACTGCCGAAACAATCAGGGTTGCCGACAACTGACGCAGGAACAGCGCCATCACCGCGACCACCAGCAGGATCGCGATCAACAGGGTGATCTCGACCTCATGCAGGGAGGCACGAATGGTCTGGGTGCGGTCGATCAGGGTTTTCACCTGCACCGAGGCCGGCAGCATCGCTTCGAGGCCGGGCAGGGCGGCTTGAATGCGGTCGACGGTTTCAACGATGTTCGCGCCCGGTTGACGCGAGATCACCAAGTTCACCCCGGGTTGATCACCGGCCCAGGCTTGCACGTAGGCATCTTCCGAACCGTTGACGACTTTGGCGACATCGCGCAGGTGAACCGGGGCGCCATCCTTGTAGGAAACGATGAGTTGGCTGTAATCCTCGGGGTGGAACAACTGATCGTTGGTCGACAGTGTGGAAATGCTCGATTCGCCGTACAGCGCACCTTTGGCGAGGTTGAGGCTGGTCTGCTGGATCGCCAGACGAATGTCGGCGAGGGTCAGGCCGATCGCCGCGAGTTTGTCGGCCGAGGCTTGTACGCGAATCGCCGGACGTTGCTGACCGGTGATGTTGATTTGGCCTACGCCGTCGATCTGACTGATCTGACGCGAGAGCAGGGTTTCCACCAGGTCGCTGAGTTCGGTGCCGGGCATTTGTGACGAGCTGACACTGAGGATCAGCACCGGGCTGTCGGCCGGGTTGACCTTCTTCCAAGTCGGCAGGGTCGGCATGTCCTTGGGCAGTTTGCCGGCGGCGGTGTTGATCGCCGCTTGGACTTCCTGGGCGGCGGTGTCGATGCTTTTATCGAGGGTGAACTGCAGGGTCAGCAGGCTGGAGCCGAGCGCACTGCTCGACGTCATCTGGGTCATGCCGGGGATGGCGCTGAATTGCACCTCCAGCGGCGTGGCCACGGACGAGGCCATGGTGTCGGGGCTGGCGCCGGGCAACTGCGCGGACACCTGAATCGTCGGAAATTCCGCTTCCGGCAGTGGGGCAATCGGTAAACGCGGGAAGGCAATCAAACCGACCAGCACCAGCGCGATGGTCAGCAGAATGGTTGCGACCGGGTGATCGATGCACCACGTCGAGACGCCTTTGTGCGCCTTCATGGTTTCGGCTCCGCTTGCACCACCTGCGCCGGCTCGCTCATGACTTGCACCGTTGAACCCGGTTTAAGCCGCGACTGGCCATCGGTGACCAGCACGTCACCGGCCTTCACGCCTTTGATGATGTCCTGACCGCTGCCTTGATAAACCATTTGCACTTGCACGGCTTCGACCTTGTCGCCGTTGACCCGGTAAACGAAGTGTTGGTCGAGGCCACGTTGTACAACGGTGGGCGGGACGACCAGCGCATCTTTGTCGAGGGCTGTCTGGATTTTTACCGTGACCAGCAGGCCGGGCCAGAGCTTCTGGCTGGCGTTGTCGAATTCGGCTTTGGCGCGGATGGTGCCGGTGTTGGCGTTGATCTGGTTGTCGATCAGGGTCAGGTGACCTTCGCCGAGCAGGTTGCCGGTTTCGCCATCGGTGTCGGCGCCGATGTAGGCCTTGACCGGTGCGCGCTGCGGATCGTTGATCAGGCCTTGCAGGGTCGGCAGCATTTGCTGCGGCAGGGAGAATTCGACGGCGATCGGGTCGATCTGGGTGACGGTGAACAGGCCGGCGGTGTCGGTCATGCGCAGGAAGTTGCCTTCGTCGACTGTGCGAATACCGACGCGGCCGGTGACCGGGGAGCGGATTTGCGTGTAGGAAAGTTGTACTTGCGCGGCGTCGATCGAGGCTTGGTTGCCTTGGGCGGTGGCTTTCAACTGGTTGACCAGGGCTTGTTGCTGGTCGTAGGTCTGTTTCGAGATGCCGTCGTCGACGGTGAGCAGTTTGTAGCGTTTGAGGTTGACCAGGGCGACTTGCAGTTGCGCCTGGCTTTCGCCCAGTTGGGCGCGGGCCTGGTCGAGGCTGGCGCGGATGGAGCGGTCGTCAATGGTGGCCAGCAGGTCGCCTGCTTTGACGAGTTGGCCTTCTTTGACGAGGATTTTGGTGAGGATGCCGTCGATCTGGGGGCGCACGACCACGCTGTGTAATGAGAGTACGGAGCCGATGCCGCTGGTGTAGCGGGGGACGTCTTTTTCGCTGACCGCTATGACTCGCACGGGGATTGCGGTGGGGGTGGCGAGTTTGGTCGGGGCGGGTTTCAGGGCGTACCACAGACCTGCGCCTGCGAGGACGATCAATAGGGTGGCGAGCAGGGCTTTGTTCTTTTGGATTCGCATGCGGGGTGGGCGCCGGAGTTTGGAGTTTGGGCAGGTTGGGTAGTTATAAACTTGTTTGGGGGTCAGGAGGGTGACGGCTGGCTGTCAGCGCTGTCAGTTTTCTTTGGGTGTATATCCGTTGTTGCGGGTGTGGCTGATTAAGGTTCCGCCCTTACGGCGGGTCACTTTTGACAAACGCCTCAAAAGTAAC
>NZ_AKJR01000245.1:0-26587 GCF_000282235.1 Pseudomonas sp. GM24
TCTTTTGATCTTGTTTTTCACAAGCAAAGTCAAAAGATCGCAGCCTTCGGCAGCTCCTACATGGGAAATGTGTGAAACAGAATAAATCATGGGCGCAAAAAAAGTGGCCACCGCGCAAACGGGGCCACTTTTTTCTACGGCGTATTAATGGCCGTACACATCAAAGTCGAAGTACTTGTCCTGGACTTTCTTGTACTCGCCATTGGCGCGGATTTCGGTGATGGCTTTGTTGAACTGCTCGGCCAGCGCGGTATCGCCCTTGCGCACCGCAATGCCGGCGCCGCCGCCGAAGTACTTGGCGTCTTCATAGGTTGGGCCAACAAATTCGAAGCCTTTGCCGGCGTCGGTTTTCAGGAAACCGTCGCTGAGGTTGACCGAGTCGGCCAGCATCGCGTCGATACGCCCGGAAACCATGTCGAGGTTGGCTTCCTGTTGCGAGCCGTAACGCACCAGGTCGATACCGGCCGGCACCAGTACTTCGGTGGCGTAACGGTCGTGAGTACTGGCACGCAGCACGCCGACTTTCTTGCCTTTGAGCTCGGTCAGCGGGTCTTTGACACCGGAGCCTTCCTTCATCACGAAGCGCGCCGGGGTGTGGTAGTACTTGATGGTGAAATCGACGTTCTTTTTGCGGTCGTCGGTGATGGTCATCGACGACAGGATCGCGTCGATCTTCTTCACTTTCAGCGCCGGGATCAGGCCATCGAACTCTTGCTCGACCCAAGTGCATTTGACTTTCATCTGCGCGCACAGCGCATCGCCGATGTCGACGTCGAAACCGGCGAGTTTGCCGTCAGGGGTTTTCATCGAGAATGGCGGGTAACCGGCTTCGATACCGATGCGGATCGGCTTGGCGTCTTCGGCCACGGAGGTCAGGGACAACATCGACAGTGCCAGGGCACCGAACATCACTAGCTTCTTCATTTATAACTCCTGTGTGCGGAGGCTTTTATTGGCAGCTTTCGATTCAGCGTTCGGTCATGGCCAATTGGCTACAAAAACCGAAGTGGCCGGCAGTCTATGGCGGCGCGCACAGGGTAAATTGTGTTTAAGCGACAAATACTTATGAAAGATCGGCGCACCGATTGACCGGGGTCAACGGGTGCGCCGTCGTGGTGCAAGGGCTGTAGGACAAGCGCTTTTTTTGCTCAGGAATTCTCTTAAAAGAACGTCAGCATTCGCAGCCGATGGCGGTTTTGGCGGCTTGTTCAACGCTCAGTTGAAAACCTTCATCCAGCCATCCGGTCACGCCGCCGATCATCTCCTTGACCGGGTAACCCAGCGCCGCCAGTTTTACCGCCGCCTTGTTCGCGCCGTTGCAGTGCGGGCCGGCGCAATAGACCACGAACAGCGTGGTTTTCGGGTAACTCGCCAACTCCGCCGCCGTCAGCAAACGGTTCGGGATATTGATCGCGCCCGGCACATGCCCGCGCTCAAAGGCCAGCGGCCCACGGACATCGACCAGAACAAAATCGATCTCGCCAGCCTCTTGGCTGCTGAACACGTCGGAGCAATCGGTTTCGAAAGTCAGACGATTGCTGAAGTGCATCAGGGCGATCGCCGACGGCGCCGCAGGGATATCGCGAACCAGGCTGGTCATGGGTGTTGCTCCTTTATCTGAACGGGTGTGAACAGACTTTATCGAGCGGCCGCTTGCGGCTACAGTGGCGCACAAGACACTCACCGGGAATTTTCCGCCAAATGCCGACATCACCAGGTCTGGTCGCGATTCTGGCCTACGACGGCCTCTGCACATTCGAGTTCGGCATCGCCGTGGAGGTCTTTGGCCTGACCCGGCCGGAGTTCGATTTCCCGTGGTACACCCACGCCATCGCGGCGGTCGATCAAGGTCCGATGCGCGCCTTGGGCGGCATTCAGGTGCTGGCCGATGGCGGTCTGGAATTGTTGGCCGAGGCGCACACCATCATCATTCCCGGCTGGCGCGACCGCAACGCGGCAGTGCCTCCAGCATTGATCGACGCGCTGTGCCAGGCCCACGCGCGGGGTGCGCGATTACTGTCGATCTGCTCCGGTGTATTTGTGCTGGCGGCCACCGGCCTGCTCGACGGCCACGGCGCCACCACCCATTGGCGTTACACGGCGGAACTGGCGCAGCGCTTCCCGGCGATTGCGGTTGATCCGGATGTGCTTTATGTCGATTCCGGCCAGTTGATCACCTCGGCCGGCAGCGCTGCCGGAATCGATGCCTGCCTGCATCTGGTGGCGCGGGACTTCGGCACGCAAGTCGCCAACTCGGTGGCGCGGCGTCTGGTGATGTCGCCGCAACGCACCGGCGGTCAGGCGCAGTTCATTCCGACACCGGTCAGCCCGACGCCGCGCAACGATCTGTCGCGGGTGATGCAATGGGCGCGCGAGCGCTTGCATGAACCGCTGGAAGTGCGTGATCTGGCCAGCGAAGCGGCGATGAGTGAGCGCACGTTTCTGCGGCGTTTTACCGAGGCCAGTGGGCAGTCGCCGAAGGCGTGGTTGCAGCATGAGCGATTGGCGCGGGCGCGGGAGTTGCTGGAGAGTACGCCGCATAACACCGAGCAGATTGCCGAGCGTTGTGGCTATCGGTCGGTGGAGAGTTTTCGTGTGGCGTTTCGCGGGGTGGTGGGGGTGCCGCCGTCGGTGTATCGGGAGCGGTTTGGGCGCGGCGTGAGGGTTGAATCCTGAGGTGATTTTGAAGGCGCCTTCGCGGGCAAGCTCGCTCCCACAGGGGGTACGCATTTCAAAGGTGGGAGCGAGCTTGCTCGCGTAGGCGCCCAGTCAAACGCAGCATTATTTAGACATCAGCCATGAGGCTACAGCGCCTTGCGCCTTTGCCTACAACTACGCCAGAATCCGCCGGCTTGTGCGGCTAGGGGGTCGCCGGTAACTTGGTTCGCGTCACTGAATGTTCAGTGATCGGGTTTAGTCGCTCGGTAATCCACTTAAACTGCACAACGTTCCAGACAGTAGGTATTTCGATACCTCACTCAATGGTAGCTGTGCGCAGGGCGCCTTCGGGTGCGCCGGTTTTGGTGGAGTTCCCGGTCGACTAACCTGCGTATAGCTGCCACCTTTTCGTTTAGTCGCGAGGTGGTGTCAGCATCACTTTGGAAAACTACACCATGTTCAAAATCACGCCAAATCCGCCCGAAACAGACGCGGAAATCGATCAAAATCCAACGTCTCCCTATTCCACACCGGGCTCCAGAAAACTCCACGAAGCCGCCGAACGCGCCCTCGATCACTACCTGAAACCCACACCGCCTTCACCACCGCGCAGACCCAGCACCATGTTCCTCGTCGACCCCAACACCGGCGCCGAAGACCTCATGGCCCACGCCTGCGAATCCATGGCTTCGGCCAGCATCATGCTCAGCGACTTCGCCGCCCTGCTCGACTCGCCCTACCGCAACACCGTGCTCGGCATCCAGCAAGTGGTCATGCTCGGCGAACTCGCGGTCAACCGCGCCCTCGACAAAATCGACCCCGCACTGAGGCAATAAACATGTCCAACAAAACCGATGCACAAGTCGTCGCGGCACTGGTGGCCATGGGCTTCAACGAGCGGGACGGACGCTGGGCACAGAACGCCTGTCTGGTGCTGTTCGAAAGCGAACGCGAAACCATCGTCGCCTCCGCCGTCACCGTCCTTCCCCAACTAGATGAACTGGAAATCGACGCCGTTCTACCCGCTCTGCGCCGCGTAACCCGCCGGTTCCCCTCACTGCAAAAAACCGTGGCCGACACACTGGCCGAAATGGCCCACGCAGCCTGATTGACCGCGTGATCGTTCTTCGCGAGCAGGCTCGCTCCCACAGGTGTTCACGGTTACTCGCGGCATTCGAGTACACCGCCGTTCCAATGTGGGAGCGAGCCTGCTCGCGAAAGCGTTCTTTCTGCATCGGGCGCGTGAGTCACTAAGCTCGAAAATCCGCGAGGATAAAGGGTGTGTGGTCACGCAAGTAAACGTCGACATCGTCCAGCGAGTGCAACGCTTCACTGGATGACTCCACGCGTTCTTCATCGTCATGACGAATGACCGTGACGAAAAAGGTTTCTTCCTGTCGGACCAACGTCGCAGTGCGTTTGACTGGTCGCCCATCCTCCTGAGCAAAGGACATCGCACGTAACGTTTCATTTTGCAGAGCTTCAGACACGCTTGCTTTTAGGGCCTTGCGTTTGGCGAGCAGTTCTTTCGCGACTACCCAACTGCCAACTGCAGTGGCAGCGGAAACGAAATACATGTAGTTGTAAGTCGATCCTCTGCGCGAGGCATGCCTCTCCACCAGCCAATCGGCAACTTGTGAAACCCACTGCCACACATCCATCGCATTTATTCCCAAGCGTAAAAAACGACCCGGTTTCAATCCTCCCGCGTCAACACTTCCAACAACTCAATCTCAAACACCAGATTCGAATTCGGCGGGATCTTGCCCATCGTCCGCTCGCCATAGCCCAAATGCGCCGGCACCAGCAATTTTCGCTTGCCCCCCACCTGCATGCCCATCAAGCCCTGATCCCAACCCTTGATCACCCGCCCGGTGCCAATCACGCACTGAAAAGGTTTGCCACGGCTGTGGGAAGAATCGAACTCGCTGCCGTCTTCCAGCCAACCCGTGTATTGGGTGGTGATCAGCGCGCCTTTGACGGCGGCTTTGCCTTCGCCGACCTGAAGATCGATTACCTGCAGTTCATCATTCATAACATTCACTCTATTGTTCAGCCGGCCGCCGTTTTCCCAGAAATGCCGGGGATTGGCAACCTGCCAGCGCAGATCAACATGTATCCGAACCGAGTATTGAAGCATTAACATAGCCAACCGCCACTACTCTACGGATCGATTCGCCATGCTGGCAGCACCCGAATGACTCTGTTCTGGATCAGCCTCGCCGTGGGCGTGATCATGCTGACCGTCATCGCATTGCTGCTGTGGCGCGAACGCGATTTGCGCAGGCAGCTCGCGCAGTATCGGGATCTGCTGAGACGGGCCGCCGATGGCCAACACATTCAGCAGGACGGCGACGTCGAGCGCTTCAAACGCAGCCAGTACTTTGCGCGCATCGGCACTTGGGACTGGGAAGTCGACACGGATCGGCTGTACTGGTCGGATGCGATTTACGGCATGTTCGGCTTCAAGATCGGCGAGATCACGCCGTCCTACGCGTTGTTCTGTTCTTGTGTCCATCCAGACGACCGCACCAAGGTGCGCGAAGGCGAACTACGCTGCCTGGAGACCGGCGAAAATCACGATGAGGAATACCGCGTGGTGTGGCCCGACGGCACGATTCGTTGGTTACGGGAAACCGGCAACGTGGTGCGCAACGACCACGACGCGGTGGTGAAAATGATGGGTGTGGTGCGCGACATCACCGAAGAAAAAGCCTCGGCCAGCTACCTGCAACACCTCGCTCACTTCGATCCGCTGACCGGCCTGCCCAATCGCCTAGTGCTGGAACAACGTTTGTCCGAAGCGCTGGATCAAGCTCGCCAGACCGAGACTCGTGTCGCACTGGTGTTCGTCGACCTCAACGGTTTCAAAACCATCAACGACCGCTATGGCCATGCCGCCGGCGACCGGGTGCTGATCACCATGGCCACGCGGCTGAAACGCATCCTGCGTGTCACCGACACCGTCGCGCGCATTGGCGGCGATGAGTTTGTGGTGATCCTGCAAGGCCTGTCGCCGAGCCTGAGTTTGCAGGACGAAGCCCGCAGCATCTGCCAGAAAATCTTCATCGAACTGTCGCCCCCGATCAGCATCGGCAACGACCAGCGCCACATCGGCACCAGCCTTGGCGTGGCGGTGTTTCCGGACCATGCGACAGCCATGGATCGCTTGCTGCACGTCGCAGATCTGGCGATGTATGAGGCCAAGCGCAGTGGCAATAATCAGTATCGGCTGGGGGGTGGGCAGGTGATGAATCAGGTTCGGGTCGATTAGCTCGATCAGTCCGCGGGCAGGCCAAACGGAACACCATTGAAGGTATGCGTGCAGCAACGGCAATGAGGTTTCATATCCTCGGCAGTCAACTGCGGGTTGACGATTTGCAACTGCTTTTGCCCATCGACGAACAGGCCGTTGAAGTAGGCCGACTCGCCCAGTCGCACAATGTCCTCGCGATCATCTTCATGGATGGCAACCATCCAGAACACCGGCTCTGGCCGATCAAGGCGAGATACCGCTTCGCTGAAAATCTCATCCCAATGACCGCCGACTCGGGATAACAGAAAACGAAACAACGGCGTGTAGTCATAGCCGTGGTGTTTGATGCCGTGCATCGAGCCACGCATGGCCTCGCTGCGGCTCTGCGCTTTGGTGTTTCTTTGGTCGCGGTAGTGCCCGCCTGGATTATTGCGCCAGACATTGTGGGCGGTGGTGTTTTCTTTGCGATACAGCGGTTTCTTTTCCAACCCGTTGCTCCTGAGATCATGGGGTCTCCACGCACTCTACTATTTACCAGATCAATGCTCGATTACGATGTTTCTTCCATGACCAACTGCTACGCTCTGGCAATCTCCTTTAAAGCCAGTCGCTCAGGATTACAAAAACTGCCGTGAGCACCTATAAAATCTTCTGAAATGATACCCGTGACAAGGACTCACACAATGCTCTTTGATCAAGTTGACACCGCCCTCCTGCATTTCCTTCAAAACCCTATCAGAAACATTGATTACCTGGATAAAAAATGCGCCGACCCAAGTTGGTATGTTCGTACAGCGCATCGCATCCCTTTGATTCGCAAGCTACTGACAAACGAACAACTTAAATCACTGATCGGGCATCAACTCTTAAAAAACCTGCGCCAAATAAAAACGTCAGCAAAAGAAACCTTGAAGCCTCACCCAAAACTGACAGGCAAAAACAATATCGACCTTTTCATGTCGACACTCAACCAATACTTCAATATAGAAATATGCTCCACCCTTCTCAAGACTGCCCCTCCAGAATTCCACACCTCTATAGATCTTTATCGGAAACAGGCTCTGTTCGGAAAGCTTGAATACAATTGCAACCGCGCAACCGAAAACCTTGAACTTGATGAATCCTACATTTATTCAATTCTAAAAAACCCAGAACTCTGGAAAACCTACTATTTAAGTGAAACCTATTTCCTGCTGACTCTCGACTTGATGCAAGCCTCCTATAGCGGTGACGAACTCCTGATTAAACCCACACCAAAACTGCAATCCAGTTTGCGCCAACGGTGGCTTGCGGAAACTTCAGAATTCCACTCAATCATCAGCGATCTGGTACTCCTGAATCATTATCGAGAAATTATTGATCAAGGCAAATTCCTGTCCTTTAGCGACAAGGACGCCTTGACAGACTACTTCCTGGATAAATGCCTTTCCATCCATGTAGGTTTTCTCTCGTCTGCGCTAAAGAACAATAGCCGTTATCATTACCTGCGAGACATAGTTTTTGTTGCAGCCTTCCTTGAGATTCGAGCCCTACAAGGTCACTCAAGGACTCATTACGCAGCCTTCTCAGGCTACATCAACCCCGCTTCACTCAGTTACATGAACAGCGCTTTGTCCAGCGAAGATTTACCGAAAGTGGACTCGGCACAAAGCTTTATCGCCGTACAAGGCAGTGAATACATTCACGGCCCGTTAAAACTAAAATACGGACTAAAGAAACTGGTAGGTTTACTGCTGGGAAATATAAAAGACCCGAAAAACCCTCATGACGTAAAGAGCCTATTTGGCAACAACTTCGAACAAGAACACATGATTGATTACATACGAAGCATCAATGGCAACAGATACATTGTGCACCCAGGCTTCAAAGCCGGCACAAACGCAAAAATAAAGAAATATGACATCGACCTTGTCATCGAGGACTCCCACCACAATACATTTTATTTTATCCAGGCAAAATATCGACTAAGTGATCAACCGACCTTTTTGAGTGAACAATATGAAGTCATGCAAAAAGACGACTTCCACAAAGGTTACGCACTGCAACTACTCTCACTCAAAAACAATCTCGCAGACAAAAGCATACGAGACAAGTTAAATGGCCTGGGGCTGTCGGCCGCCACCGAAAAAAACAGTCACTTCATTCTTCTGCACAACATGCCATTCCTAAATTTCCATCAAGTCCACGGCATATATTTTTACGAGTGGAATCTCTTCAGGAATTTACTGAAAAACGGAAAGATCCACATCAATCAAAATCTACAGATAAAAGAAGAATACACGTTAACCGACGAACAGCTCTGCGAACCTGATCGAATCGTAGATGCGTATTTTGGTGAAAGCGCCAGCGGACGGCAAAATGCAATCAATTACTTACTTTATCTGAACACCCAAGTCACCTATCGCCTTGGTCATCTAAAAATTCGTAGCGATATCATATAAGTAATTGAGTGAATGGCCGAAGACCAACCCCTGAACTGGCTGGTCATCAGCTCGAGTGAAGTGCTGGACGATGGTTCGATCTAGCGCTCGACCGGTTTCATCTCGACAATCGTCCCGTTTGTGATCATCACCATGACGTACTGGTCATTAATCTGAACCCACTGCGCTTGCGGCTCGGGTTGTTTCAGACCTTTCTGTTTCCAATTAGTGATGGCTTTTTCACTGCGTTGATAAATATCCGGAGCACGGTCGTTGACCTTCAGCTCGCGGTCGCTGACCGGGGATTGCACGGCCTGTTCATTTGAGGTTTGCGCCGCTTGAACAAGTGGGCTGATCCCGGCAATGCCGGCGACGAGGGCCAGGCTGGCGATTAGGGTTTTGCTGTTCATCGGTGAACCTCCTGTGATGTGTGCTACCTGAACTCGGACTGCCGGGTTCGGGAAACATTCCTTGTTTTTTCCGTGAGCAGGCTGGGGATTGTAGTTGTCTGTGAGGCCGCCATCGCTGGCAAGCCAGCTCCCACAGGGTTTCTTGGTGTTGCAGAAACAGTAGGTACACCGCAAAAACTGTGGGAGCTGGCTTGCCAGCGATGGCGTCGGCACATTCAACATCTTCATTGACTGACAAACCGCTATCGCCAGCAGGCTGGCTCCCCAGGTTTATCAATAACCTGAAAGGATTGATCCACTTTGCACATCAATCCATGCCAACAATGCAATTAACATCCAGTTACACCTGCGCCACCATCCACCTCAATAAAAACCGTGCGCCGCCCTCCCGTCGCGCACGTCATAAAAGCGGTGGAGTACTTTTCTATGACAGCCTCAATCCCACACAACGGCTCGCGGGCCGGTGCCATTTTCCGGGTGACCTCGGGCAACTTCCTCGAACAGTTCGACTTCTTCCTGTTCGGCTTCTACGCCACGCAGATCGCGGCAGTGTTCTTTCCGGCGAGCAGTGAGTTCGCTTCCCTGATGATGACCTTTGCGGTATTCGGCGCAGGCTTCTTGATGCGTCCACTGGGCGCCATCGTGCTCGGTGCGTACATCGATGATGTCGGCCGACGCAAAGGTTTGATCGTCACGCTGTCGATCATGGCCAGCGGCACGATATTGATTGTGCTGGTGCCCGGTTACGAAAGCATCGGCCTGTTTGCCCCCGCACTGGTGTTGATCGGGCGCTTGCTGCAAGGCTTCTCGGCCGGGGCGGAACTGGGCGGTGTGTCGGTGTATCTCGCCGAGATCGCCACGCCGGGTCGCAAAGGTTTCTTCACCGCTTGGCAGTCGGCCAGTCAGCAAGTGGCGATCATTGTCGCCGCTGCTTTGGGCTATGCGCTGAACGCGTGGATGGCGCCGGATGTGGTGGCCGATTGGGGCTGGCGGATTCCGTTTTTCGTCGGTTGCATGATCGTGCCGTTCATCTTTTTTCTGCGCCGTAACCTGGCGGAAACCGAAGAGTTCGCCGCACGCAAACACCGCCCGAGCATGGGTGAAGTGTTCCGCACTCTCGGCCAGAACTGGGGCGTGGTACTCGGCGGCATGTTGATGGTCGCGCTGACCACCACCGCGTTTTACCTGATCACCGTGTACGCGCCGACCTTCGGCAAAACCGTCCTGCACCTGAGCACCTCCGACGCGTTGCTGGTGACCTTGCTGGTCGGCGTGTCGAACTTCTTCTGGTTGCCGATTGGTGGCATGTTGTCCGACCGTATCGGCCGTCGTCCGGTGCTGATCGCCATGTCGCTGCTGGCCCTGGCCACCACCTATCCGGCGCTGTCGTATCTGGTGCAGGCGCCGAGCTTCAGCCACATGTTGCTGTCGCTGTTGTGGCTGTCGTTTATCTACGGCTTGTACAACGGCGCGATGATTCCGGCGCTCACCGAGATCATGCCGGTCGAAGTGCGGGTTGCCGGTTTCTCCCTCGCCTACAGCCTGGCCACCGCCATTTTCGGTGGCTTCACCCCGGCGATGTCGACCTTCCTGATTCAGTACACCGGCGACAAAGCCGCACCGGGTTACTGGATGAGCATCGGTGCGCTGTGTGCCTTGTGCGCCACTCTTTATCTGTACCGCCGTGCCGGTGGTCGTCTGCAACCTGTCGCGGCCTGAGGAAAACTCGCCATGAAAAAACTGTTTACTGTCACCGCCCTGCTCGCCGGTCTCGCGTTCAACCTCGCGGCCCAGGCCGAAGAATTGAGCGTGATGACCTCCGGGGGCTTCACTGCCGCCTACAAGATTCTCGGGCCGAAATTCGCTGCCGCCAGCGGCAACACATTGACCACCAGCCTCGGTCCGTCGATGGGCAAAGCACCCGAGGCGATCCCCAATCGCCTCGCCCGCGGTGAACACGCCGACGTGGTGATCATGGTCGGCTACGCCCTCGACGACTTGATCAAACAAGGCAAGGTCGACCCGGCCTCGCGCGTTGAACTGGCGGACTCCCGGATCGGCCTGGTGGTGCGCGAAGGTGCGCCGAAACCGGACATCAGCAGTGTCGACAGCCTGAAGAAAACCTTGCTTGACGCGCAGTCCGTGGCCTACTCCGACAGCGCCAGCGGCGTGTACATCGAGCAGCAGTTGTTCAAGAAACTGGGCATCGAAGATCAGCTGAAACCGAAGGCCAAAATGATCCCGAAAGTCCCCGTGGGTTCAGTGGTTGCCACCGGCGACTATCAACTGGGCTTCCAGCAGGTCAGCGAATTACTGCCAGTGCCGGGCGTGAGTTTCGTCGCGAAGATTCCGGAATCGGTGCAATCGGTGACGCGGTTTGCCGCCGGGATTCCGGTCGGCGCGCAGCATCCAGAAGAGGCCAAAGCCTTGCTCGCTTACCTCGCCGCGCCGGCCGCGCAAGCTGACGTGCAGGCCACCGGGCTGGACTCGGTCAAGCGCTGACAATCGGCGGCTGGACCTTCATTTCCACCACCAGCCGCTCCAGTTCCAGTGCCGCCGGGGTCAACGTGCGACCCCGGCGCTTGATGATGCCGACACTGCGCATCACTTGCGGATCGGTCAGCGGCACTCGCGTCAGGATCGGATGATCCGGCCCGGGCATCGCCATCAGCGGCACCGCCGCCACGCCCAACCCCGCTTCCACCAGACCGATCATCGTCGTGACATGGCGGGTTTCGCAGATGCTCGAGCGCTGCGGCACCACCGTGCTCAACGCCTGATCGAGCAGAAAACGGTTGCCGGAGGTCTTGTCGAGCGAGATGTAATCCTGCTGATAGAACTCGTCCCAGCTCACGCTGCTGCGCCCGGCCAACGGGTGATCGCGGCGACAGGCGACGACGTAGCACTCCTGCACAAGCGGTTCGAACTCGACTTTGGCATCCTGCGTACCGAGAAAACTCAAGCCGAAATCCGCCTCGCCATTGACCACCGCACTCAAGACATCGTGCGCACTGGAGTCGAGCACTTTGACTTTGATCCGTGGAAATTGCTGGTGATAGCGCGCAACCACACGGGGCATGAAGTAGTACGCCGCCGAAGGCACGCAGGCGACGGTGACGTGGCCTAAACGGGTCGAAGCGACTTCGCTGATGCCCAGCAACGCGACATCGAGATCATCGAGCAAACGCTCGACACTGGGCATGAATCCACGCCCGGCCTGGGTCAGGCTGACCTTGCGCGTGGTGCGTTCGAAGAGTTTCACGCCGAGAGCGTCTTCGAGCTTTTCGATGCGCCGGCTCAACGCCGGTTGCGACAGGCGCACGGTGTCGGCAGCCTTGCGAAAACTGCCCTGCTCGACCACGGCGCGGAAGGCTTGCAGGTCGTTAAGGTCGAAGTTGATGGCCATGGCAGGACTCGGGAGATTGATTCGCTGAGGCTATCAATGTAACCAATTGATGCGATTTTTTACACTGCCCGTTCTGTCGAGAATTGCCGCTGGATGGCAGCAAGATTGCGCTGGCGAATCCAGCCACTGGCCAGACGAATCAGCAGCCAGTAAGGGGTGAAGAGCATTTTGCTGCGCGTGGAAGCGCAATACACAAAGGTTTCGGTGCGCAGCGTGCGCATGCCTTGTGGATGTTCGATGACCTGAAAACGCAGCAGCAGTTTCGCCGCGCGTGGATCATCCAGCGCCTTGAAGGCTTGAGCATCAGCGATATGGCCAGTCTTCAGATCCGGGCGCCAGAAGCGTCCTGCCAGGCCCAGAGACACTTCTGTCGGGGTGCGTTCCAGTAGCGTGAAAGCGTCAAAACCGAACGGGGCGGTTTGCGCCTGCGAAGCTCCGCCAGCCAATCTTCGTAGTATTTTTCCCGGCAACTCGCGCAGGGATAACAGCGCATCGACGACGCGGTCTTCACGCATGTCCAACGCGCAAACGGCGGCGATGATGTCCTCGGGTTGCGCACGAATCGCACCCGACTCATGCCGCTCGTGAAACTGAAACAGCGGCAGAAAAGGCGAAGGATATTGCCACGTCAGATTGTCTTTGCGGCCGATGATGCCCAGTGCGCTGCAGAGTTTTCGCTTCATGAAACAGCTGTCCCGTGATCAGAGGATTTGAACCAAGGCGTGGCACCTTTGAAGTCGATCCGAGGATCGCCGCCAAGGGTGCCATGTCATGCCATTGAGGAGCGGTCAGGCCTGCAAACGCTCACTCGGAGCCAGAGCCGGTTCGTCCGCCAGAGCGGTTTTCTCCGGCACTTCGCAAGGTGCCACAGCGGTCGTGCGACGCAGATCGACCTTCAACGCGCCCCACGACAGCCCGGCACCGAAACCGCACAGCACAACGTGCTCGGCCTGCGGCGTGCCGATCGCGGCATGACGCGACAACACGATCGGAATCGAGGTGGAGCTGGTATTGCCAACGCCATCGATGTCGACCGGCATCTTTTCCGCCGCCACGCCGATCATCCGTCGCAGGTAATTGAGCATGAACGCGTTCGCCTGATGCAGTACCAGCAAGTCCAGCGCAGCAGGACTTGACCCTGTCGCCTCAAGCAAAGCCTTGACGGTCTGCGGGACCCGGCTCAGGGCAAAATTCATCACCGCCGTGCCATCCATCTGCAAACGCTGGATGGTCGCGCAAACGTGGCTGCCCGCCTCCCGGGCGTAGGCGATGTCGGACTGCAGCGCCGCGCCGCCGCTGCCATCGGCGCCGCAGATGAACTCGAACTTGCCTGCACCCGGCTCCAGCAACGTTGCCGACGCAGCGTCACCAAACAGCATCTTCACGTGGCGGTCGCGTTCGTCGAGGATTCGCGTGGTCACGTCCCCGGTGCACAGGAGGATTTTCTTGCAGGCACCGGATGAAATCAGCGCGCCCGCCTGAACCAGCGCACTGATATAGCCGGAGCAACCTGCGGCCACATTCAGTACCAGGCAATGCTGCGGCAGGCCGAGGGCCTGCTGCACCATGAAACCGACACCCGGCACCCACGAGTCGGGCGTCTGGGTCACCACGATCAGACCGTCGATGTCCTGTGCCGCAGCATGCCCTTGATCGAGCAGGTTGCGGCACGCGGCGATGATCAGATCAGAGGTGTGCAGGGTTTTGGTTTCGCGGATCGACTGGATGCCGGTGCTCTTGGCGATGCGCGCAACTTCCTTGGCGCCGAACAGTTCGGCGAAGTCCTCTTCCGTCACACGACGCTCGGGCAGCGCCGCCGTGACCGCCCGAATGGCGACGCCCTCAATGGTCAGCAGGCTCATGCGGCGTCCTTGATTTTGCAGTCGATCAGATCGAACAGATCCTGCACCGTGACCACACGCTCGATCTCCTCGCCCGACACGCTCACGCCGACTTGTTCGAACACCAGCGCGATAATCCCGATTCGCGCCATCGAGTCCCAGTTGTCGCTGTTTTCCAGCCGCGTCTCACCGTGCAGTTCGTCCACCGGGATGAACAGGATTTCAGCGATGCTTGCGCGCATTTTTACCAGATCAACCATGGGTCATTTCCTTATAACGTGATGAGTAAACCGGTCTCACGACTGGGCGAGAACGCCGGGGTGACGCATTTTCTTGAAGCGGCTGGTGTACAGCGGCGTCTCGGCGATGGAGACCACCCGCGGCAGTTGTTCCTGCGCCAGTACGCCGCGAACGTGTTGATACAAGCGGACCTTGAACGCTTCCAGGCTTTCCGGCTCGAATAGCGTGAAACGCGCGGCGACGATCTGCCCGAGCAGTGGGTTGGGCTGCGCGTAAACGACCACATCCGAGACGTTTTCCAGGCCCATCAGCACACTTTCCACGTGCGACGGAAAGACCTTTTTGCCGCCGACGTTGATCAGATCGACCGCCCGCCCCGTGACCCGGAAATAGCCCTCGTGCTCCTCGGCCAGGTCATGGGTGATCAGGTAGCCATCACTCGACAGGTCACCGGCGCTGGCAAGGTAGCCAAGCATGTTGGTTGCGCCGCGCACGTGCAGAATGCCGTCGACCACCCGCAGGCTGTAGTTCGGGTCTTCGATCTTCATCCACGCGCTGTCGCCGGCCTTGCTGCGGCACGGCAGCACGCCGATCTCCGACATCCCGTACAACTGCTGCAATTGCACGTGCGGCATGACGTTGGCAATGCGCTGGATGGATTCCGGTGAACTCGGTTCGGAGCCGAAATAGATGCGCTGCAGACTGCTCGTGTCCCACTTCTGGAAGACCCCGGTGATCGTCGCCAGGTTCAGCAGCGTCGGCGAGACGTGCAGGGTTTGCACGTTGAACGATTCGATGCAGCGACCGACCTCTTGCGGCGAGCGCTCATTGGGCAGAATCAACGTGCCATGGGTGGCGAGCGCCTGCAGCACGGTCACCAGGCCGCCGATGTGATCGAACAGCAGAAACGCCAGAATCGCACCGCAGTGTTCGGCATTCAGGTAGCGCTCGAAGAACGGCGCGATGCTGTGCACCACGCCTTTTGCCGGGCCTGTCGAGCCTGAAGAAAACACAATGAAACCGGCCTGACGCCGCGACAGCAGTCCGTCTACAGTCGGTGGCACGACAGGGTTGGCGTGCTGGACAACCGCCAACTCCGGCGTCCCGCCGATAACGGAAAACCTCGCGCCCGCCGCGCCCGCCAACTGCGCGAGCTGTTCCTCGCCCTTGGGCACAGACAGCGCCACCACGTTGTTGTGCAGCCACAACGCGAACAGCATGCAGACGCTGTTGAAGCTGTAGTTGTCGACCAGCAGTACGCAGGAATCACTGACGGATTTTGCCGCCAGCTCCGCGCTGTACACGCTTATCTGCGCGTGCAACTGGTCATAGGTAAAGCGGCCCTCATCGCTGACGATTGCCGGTTGGCTGCCGGCGCTTTTCAGATGAGCCAAAAATGCTGCTACTTGCATACCCAACCCTCCCGCTCGATCAAACGGCCTGAACTGAAGCTTGCGCCGCAGACAACCGGTCCATGATGTAGGCGATCAGCGTGCCCAGTGTGGCAAACGGCGTAGCGGTTTCGGGCAGGTCGGTGGTATCGGCCAGACGCACCTCAACGCCAAGCTGGCTGCGCAGTTTTTCCTCGACATCGACAATGATCGAGACCAGGGTCAGGGAATCGATGCTGCCGTCCACGCCGTAAAGGCGACTGTCTTCGCCACGGGACAAATCGATCGGGGTGCCCAGCAACAGATCCTGTTGCCGAACGGCTGACTCGGTCAGCGCTTTGACTTGATTGAACATTCCAACATTCCTTTATTGGCTGATGCAGGTCCCTGCATTCACTACGCTTGAGACAATGGCGAGTGCGTTTTCTGGTGATCGGCCAGCGCCGTGCGCATGTCGACGAATATCCCGCTCTTGATCCCATAGGCATCGGGCGCGTCAATCACCGCCAGCATGTCCTTCGCGCGTTGCGCAGGTGACACCATGTAACCGGGCGCCAGGGCTCGTTGCTGCAGCGACTTGAGGTCGGCGAAGTCGGCGGTGCGCTGGCTGAAGCTCACCTGCCGGGACAGACCGGTATCAACGTTGCACAGACCGAGCACCGCGAAGAAGACCTGCGGATTTTCCTCGGCGTAAACACCGCCCAATGCCGCCAGCGCGGCTTTCGACAGGCTGTATGGCAGCGTGCCCGCGCGAAAGCGCACGCCCGCCATCGAGGCTGACAGCACGCATGTCGTCGGGCGCCGGGAAGACGACAGCACGAGGTCAAGCATGGCTTTATTGGCCAGCACGTTGACGTTGAGCACATGCTGCAGCTCATCCAGCGAGAATTCCGCACCACGCCCGGGGACGTTGCCGCTGACCCCGGCATTCAGGAAAACCCTGTCGACGCCCTGTTCCAGAACGCTGGCAAAGTTGTCCTCGAACAGCTCGTCCATCGCGCTCGGCCGGGACAGATCGAACGACCGAAAATGGAAGTCCGGATAGTCCATCAGGCCATAGGGCTGACGACGCGAAGTGCCGAAAACCGTATGCCCGTTTTGCAAATGAAGCAGCGCCAGCGCCTCGCCGATGCCGCTGCTCACGCCCGTGATAAACACCCGCTGGCTGGCCTTCTCGCGAGATTCTGCAGTAGGGTTACGCGTTACGGTGTGCATCAGAATTTACCGGCCGAAAAACCGCCATCGACCGGCATCACCGTACCGGTGACAAACGACGATGCGTCACTCAGCAGCCAGAGGATTGCGGCGGAAATCTCGCCGGGGTTGGCGAAGCGCTTCATCGCCGTCACTTGCAGCTTGTGCCGGGTGGACTCCGGGTTGGCTTTCAGGCGCTCTTCCGAGTTCATGCCGCCCAATGTCGGCCCGGGGCATACGGCGTTGACGCGAATCGAATGCCGCTCAGGCAGGGCTTCTTCAGCGCATTCAATCGCGCAGACCTGGGTCAGCATGTTCAGCGCAGCCTTGCTGGTGGAATAGGCGCTTTGTTTGGCAACCCCCAGCAAACCGGCGCAAGACGAGACGTTCACGATCGAGCCACCCGCATGCTTCGAGATCAGGTTGGTTTCGTGCTTGAGCAACAGCAGCGGGCCCAGCAGATTGATTTCCAGTACGCGCTTCCAGTCAGCGAAATCCATGTCGCGGATCGGCGCGTGTTTTGAGGTGACGCCGGCATTGTTGACGGCCAGATCGAGTCGACCGTGCCTGTCGTTGATGAGGCGGAACAGCTCGATCACCGAGGCTTCGTCGGTGACGTCGCTGCGGATGAACGTGCAGTTTTCGCCGAGACGACTTTGCGCGGTCAGGCCATCGTCTTCGTTGCGGCCGGTGATGTAACAGATGCAGCCGGCTTCGATCAGCTTCTGGCTGACATCAAAGCCGATCCCACGTGTGCCCCCGACAACGAGAGCGATCTTGGCGGTGAAGTTCATTGCAGGTTTTCCTCATAGTGCTGTTGGAGTTGTTCTGGCCGGCGGTAGGCAGGATTGACGCAGCAATACACGCGCTCGGCCATGGGCTCTTTTTTGTCGCGGAAACAAAACGCATCGCCTCGGCAGCGGTTGAGCTGATCGGCTCGCCCCGCCAGTTGCTTGGCGACGAAGTCGTTGTCGGCGAGCATGGCGCGGCCGAACCCGACGAAATCGGCATCGCCACTGGCGATGATTTCATCGGCTTGCGCCACGTCCGCGACCGAACCGGTAAAGCCCAGCGGAATCCGCACGAAACGCTTCAGATAGCGGCAGCCTTCCCGCGACATGGCCAAGGCCTGTCCGGTATTTTTGAAAAAGAAACGGAAGGTCTCGCTGATGCCCAGCGAACAGGTAATCGCTGCGACCCCACTGGCCTCCAGCGCGGCGACGACATCACCCAACAGCGCGGCGTGCTGCCCTTCTGCACCGAGGCCGTCATCCATGCCCAGGCGCACAGTGACCGCGACCTTGTGATCGGTGGCCTTGCGGATCCCGTCGACAATCGAAAGCAACAGCCTGGCGCGCTTGAGCGGCGTGCCGCCCCAGTCATCCACGCGCCGGTTGGTCTTTGGCGAAAGGAAGCTGCTGATCAAATAGCCGTTGGATGCCTGTAGCTGGATCAACGTGGCACCGGCCTGTTGCGCATAGCGGGCGGCGGCGCAGAACTGTTCGATGCAGCGCTGGATCTGTGCCTCGGTCATCGCCACCGCCCGTGCCTCGGGGTACGCACTGAGGATGCTCGGCGACGCGATGGCGCTGGGGGTCAGAATGATTCCCTGCTTCGACGGCAGTGACTGCGGCCCGTAATGCTGCAGTTGCACGCCCAACGGGAAACCACGCGCCCGCGCCGCTTCAAACAGCGGCCGCAGGGCCTGCGCGTGGGCCGCCGAAGTCAGACGCAGACCACGGCTGTTGTAGCGTGCATCGGCGTCGACGCTGGCATTGCCGAGAAAGCCAAAACCGGCACCGCCGTCCATCAAAGCTTGATAGACCGAGAAAAACGCCGGTTGCGGGAAGCCGTGTTCGTCACACAGATCCATGCCGAGCGAGGAAAAATACAGTCGATTCTTCGCCACTGCCTGCGTGCCGAAATGCAGCGTTTGGGTGGCCGCCTGGAAAGTCGGGGTTGCCACGATCATTGCTGCAAGGCCGCAAGGGCCGGCTCATCGAGGTGGACAAAGCCGCGCTTGATCATGTCGCTGATCACTTGCAAGCCGTTGAAATCTACCTCGGCGAATTCCCACGATGAATGCTCACCCTGCCCGACGCGGCGGATGCCGGCGGTAAAACTCAATTTGCCTTCATAGACGATGTGCAGAGTGACCGACTCGGATATATCCGCCGTTGTCGTCACGCAACCGCTCTTGCCCAGGCCCAATAGCTGCACTTCAACTTTGCGCCCCTGCGCGTCGCTGATCGTGCAGGCCAGCTTCAACGGTTGCAGCGGTGCAAACCAGTCGTTGCAGTAGATGAAGATATTGCGGGTCTTTTCGAACAGCGGCATGTCGATCACGGTGGCTTTGGTGTCGACGGTGGCGAACAGGGTCTGACGTTGATAGAACGCGACGCGCAGATGGATTTTCTTCGGCGACGTGGCATCGCTCGGGGTCATGTTGTCGACCACCAGTTCGATCGGATACATCAGCTCTGCGTAAGCGAAAAAACTCGCGTTCAGCTCATTGACGCTGACGGTGACGGCACCGCGCGCATGATCGGTGTGGTGATACAGATGGTGATAAACCGCTTGCCGCGCCGCCTCGATGAACATCGTCCCCGGCACATGCTCGTGCGCCTTGCGATAGAAGAAATAATTGTCGGCGTTATTGATGAAGCGGAACGAACTGGCGCGGCGAATCGCCGGGATCGATTCGCACAGCGCGGCCACGCTGGTTTCCAGGCTGTCGCTGCGGATTCCAGCTGCCTCCAGTTGTGCGGCGACGATCTGATAAGGCAGCGCCCTCAGCCGATTCCATTCATCATCGGCACGAACTTCTTCCATCCGGTTCTTTTTCTGCAGCGCTGGCGCAATCTCGAAGCGGCGTGGCAGGTTGGCGCCTGCAGCGTAATTGCGTACCAACGGGTTATGCCCGTTGGCTTCAACCAGTGTGTCGTTCACATACAGCGGCAGCGCGTCTCTGGGGGCACCAATCAAAACGTCGTCAGCCGAACCTTTGTGCAGGAGGTCGGGCGCAATGCTGTCGTTATTCATCGTTATCAGCTCATCTCGGTAGTTGTTGTATTTGTTGTTCTGCGGGGCTGGCGTAGCCTTCGGTCAAGAGGCTTCCATCACGTCGCGCTCTTCTTCGCTCAGTTGCCTGGCGATGACGGTGGATGGCTGCCATGACTCGACACCGTGAATGACCGGCTTGTCCGCCAGAATCTGTTCGATGAGTTCTTTCTCGCGCAGTCGCGCCGCCGCAATCGAGCGCTCCTTGACGTGGCCGTAGCCGCGAATCGAATCCGGCAGATTTGCCCAGGCGACGAACGCCGACAGATTCTCCGAGTTCAATTTCGGTAACAGGCGTTGCAGGGTTTGCTCGTAGTCATTGAGCAAGCGCCGCTCTTCGCGGCGTTCGGCAGAGAAGCCCAGCGGATCGAACCGGGTGTTGCGCAACACCCGGCCCTTGGCCAGGACCTTCAGCAACGGCAGGATCCAGCCGGAAAACGCGATCTTTTTCGGCTCGCCGGTGCTCTCCTGGTTCTTGCGCAGCAGCGGCAAGGCAAAGTGAAATTTCAGGCGAACGCCGCCGTCGAAGCGGGCCTTCAGCGAGTCGGTGAAACTGCGCGTGGTGAGCAGCCGTGCAACCTCGTACTCGTCCTTGTAAGCCATCAGCTTGAAGAGGTTGCGTGCCACTGCCTGGGTCAGCGCGCTGTCATTACCGGCCGCCGGTAGCGCTCGCAGTTGCTCGATGACCTTGCGGTAACGCGCCGCATACGCTGCATTCTGGTAGCTGGTGAGGAATTCGCTGCGATGGTTGATCAGTTGTTCGAGGCTTTCGTGGCGGCCGCGCATGTCGCTGATGTCGCGGATCGCAATCGTCGACACGGCATCCATGGGTTGCTCCAGGTAAGGCGCGACAAAAGCCGAATCCTGCGCCCACAATCGGCCCCAGGCGAAAGCCAAATGGTTGGTCGCGGCGCTGCCGGCCAGATCAATGGCTTTTTTCAGCGCCGGCAGCGACACCGGTATCGTGCCCTTCTGCCACGCGTAACCGAGCAACAGCATGTTGGCTTGCATCGGGCTGACCAGGCTGTTCGCCAACTCACCGGCATCCAGGCTGTGAAAGTGTTCGGCGCCGACTTTCTGCTGCAGAAATGTTTGAATCGCGTCGGTTTCTATACCCAGTCCGGTATTGCGCAACATTGCGCCAGTCTGGGTCAGAGCACTGTTGGCGATGACCACGGTTTTGTCCGGTCGCAGCGTTGCCAGCGCATCGTCTTCACTGGCCACCACCAGATCGGCCGCGAGCAGCAAGTCGGCACCGCCGATGTCGATGCGGTGCTGGTGCAACGCATCGGCGTCGCCGGCCAGACGTATGTGGCTCAACACGGCGCCGCCCTTTTGCGCAAAACCGGTAAAGTCGAGCACGCTGACCGCACGTCCGTCGAGGTGGGCGGCCATGGCAATCGCCCGCGCCACGGTCACCACACCGGTACCGCCAACACCCGCCAGGAGCATTTCATACGGCAGGTCGAGCGCACGCGCGACTGGCGGCAGCGCCAGCGCTTCGGCCCGCGCCAGCACCTGGGCGCTGTCGGCGAGTTTGCGCGGTCGTTGCCGCAGCTTGCCGGTCACTGTCACAAAGCTTGGGCAGAAGCCCTTGATGCACGACAGATCGGTGTTGCACGAGTGCGGATCGATGCGGCGCTTGGCACCGAACGAGGTTTGCACCGGGATCACCGACAGGCAGTTGGATTTGACCTGGCAGTCGCCGCAACCTTCACAGACCGCTTCGTTGATGACCACTTCAGTCTTCACCAGCGAGGCCGGCAATTGCTTCTTGCGTCGACGACCTTCGACGGCGCAGACCTGATCGAAAATCAGCACGCTGACGCCACGGGTGTCGCGCAGTTGCAACTGCACTTCTTCGAGCTTTTCACGGTGAAAGACTTCGATGCCCTGAGGCAGACTGTCATGCGCCTGGTACCGCTGCAGGTCGTCCGCCACCACCACGATTCGCTGCGCGCCTTCGGCCTTGAGCAGCTCAACGGCTTTCTTCACCGTGAGCTTGCCGTCGATCGGCTGGCCGCCGGTCATGGCCACCGCGTCGTTGTAGAGCAGCTTGTAGGTGATGGTCGCGCCGGCCGCGATGGCCTGTCGCACCGCGAGGAATCCGGAGTGAAAAAAGGTCCCGTCGCCGATGTTCTGGAAGATGTGCGGGGTCTGTACGAACGGTGCCTGGCCCAGCCAGTCGACCCCTTCTCCACCCATCTGCACGCTGCCGGTGGTCGAGCGTTCAGGCATGCGCGCGGCCATGGCATGGCAACCGATGCCGAGCCGCGCTTCACTGCCCTTGGGCACCTGAGTGGAGGTGTTGTGCGGGCATCCGGAACACAGATAAGGCGTGCGCCGGATCCACTCTTCAACTCGCGAGACGCTGGGCAGGCACCAGAAATCCGGGAGACTCAGGTCAATGCCCATGCTTTGCAGACGCTGCTTGAGCAGTACGGCGATGCGCGACGGACGCAGCTCTTCGTGATCCGAGATCAGTGGTTGGCCGTGTTCGTCGGTCTTGCCGATGATCACCGCACGCTGGTCATGCGCAGCGTTGTAGTACTTCTGTTTGAGCTGCTCTTCGACAATCGCTTGCTTCTCTTCGATGATCAGCACATTGCCGGCGCGTCGGGTCCAGGCGTCCAGCACAGGCGACAGCGGATAGACCAGGTTGATCTTGAGCAGCGCGACGCCGGCGTTTTCCAGTTGCTCAAGGGAGATACCACATTGCTGCAAGGCCTGGCGCACGTCGCCATACGCCTTGCCCACCGCACCGATGACCAGCGTCGGCCGGGCGGGCGCGGTGACCGCGGTATCGATCGGGTTCGCCAAGGCAAAGGCCCGGGCGGCGTCGAACTTGAACGCGGTCCGGCGCTCGATCTGCATGCCCGGCAGGTCCGGCCAGCGCCAATGCAGCCCGTCTGGTCCCGGATTGATCTCGGGGGTGACGAATTCGGGTAGCGGGATCGATTCAACGGAGGCAGTTGCCTCGACGGTTTCGGTGATGGCCTTGAAGCCCACCCACAATCCTGAAGTGCGTGACAGCGCCCACCCCCACAGACCGCAGCGTTCGTAATCATCAAGGCCTGCCGGATGAATCACCGGCAAACCCCAGGCGATCAGCGTGCGGTCGGATTGATGCGACATCGATGACGACACGCAACCGTGATCGTCACCAGTGACCACCAGAACCCCACCGTTGGGCGACGAGCCATAGGAACTGCCGTGCTTGATCGCGTCACCGGAGCGGTCGACCCCGGGCCCCTTGCCGTACCACATGCCGAACACGCCGTCATACAGACGCTGCGGATCACTTTCGACGCGCTGCGTGCCGATCAGGGCCGTGGCTGCCAGATCTTCATTGATCGCGGGCAGAAAACGGATGTTCGCACTCTCCAGAACAGCCTTGGCCTTGACCAGCTCGCGGTCGACACCACCCAGCGGTGACCCCCGGTAGCCACTGACGAAGCCCGCCGTGCGAATGCCGTTGGATCGATCCAGTTCAGCCTGGGACAGCAGCAACCTCACCAGCGCCTGCTGGCCACTCAAAAAGACCCGATCGTTGGGCAGTGCGTGTTCCCGGCAGTAGATCGAGCGACTGTCATACCGCTCGATACGCGACAATGGCGCCTGAGTCTCATCAGTCGCGAGTTTGTCCGGTTGCAGCCGTTGGCGTTCTGAATCAATGGAATCCAAGTACACAGTTTCAAATCCTTATGAAAACTTCACATTTAATGTGCTTAATTGCGCACTACAGCAGAGGTTGCATCAAAACACTTGATCACTACTCGACGAATTCGCGAGGTATAAGCACTTGAATAGCGCGCGCAAAAAAAATGCACTCGCACGGCTCCGCGATTTATTGAGAGCCGATCGAGTTTTTTTGTACTTTCGTTATAAACGCGGCACGAAATCCAAGTACAAAACTTCAAATCCTTATGAAATCTTTACTTTGAAAGTTGTATTTATCTCGATAGCGAGTACAACTTCAGGCTGCACTGAAGTCGTCGTCAAGAGCCGTTCGAAAACGCGTCACCTGCGGTTTTGGAAGCCAACAGACCGCAAAGGGGTTTTCGATTTTTCAGGAAGATGAACTCGTCTGAACCCGCGGCTTCCCGGGGTTCTGTCGAGTGACTGCCATGAATTTGGCGACGCCATAATGACGCCAGGATTTCAGTCGACGCATGATCTTGCGTCACGCTGCGACCGATATGGGGAATGAGGTGAAATCGCAGAGATTCCGATCCAATGGAGTCCAGATACAAAGTTTCAATTCCTTGTGAAAACTTCTCGCGACCATCCTGGTCGCTTTATTACAGCCGTTATATACAGCCAGCATCTCGGGTGAAAAATAGTAGATTCGGAGCCTTCAGCTTGTCAATCGCTGTAACAAACATTTAATCAGAAACTGACCATTACGAACTATCCAGTTCACGTAACTGCTTGGCGTAATACTGGCATTGCGAGCTTCGCATTATCGACCACCCGCGCACTCGCCGATCAAGACTGAATGGATCTTCCAATTAAAAACTTCGCCCATCGCCAGCGATTATCGAGTTATCGCGCAATGGCTCGGCAATATCACGCGCATTACATCAAGTCCAAAGTATTGCTTTTCATAACCAGATAATTGGCGAAGCGTCTTTGGCCGGAAAACAATTGCACAGCGCCTGACACTCTTCAACGCAAGACCTCGCGCGCCCATCAAAAGACATTAACCGCAAATCGCCCCCCGAAAGTGCCAGTGGTGTGACAGGAACTCAGCCCTTATCCTTGTCACCCCCGCCGTACCGTTGTCAGGAGTAACCCCCATGCCCCATGAAGGCAATCTGTTGCAAGCCGCCGTCGTTTTTCTGTTCGCGGCCGTGCTCACCGTGCCTTTGGCCAAACGTCTGCAATTGGGTGCCGTGCTCGGTTATCTGTTTGCCGGGGTGATCATCGGCCCGTCGGTGCTCGGCCTGATCGGCAATCCGCAAAGCGTCGCGCATATTTCCGAACTCGGTGTGGTGTTGCTGCTGTTCATCATTGGCCTTGAGCTGTCGCCGCGACGCTTGTGGGTGATGCGCAAATCAGTGTTCGGCGTCGGCCTGGCGCAAGTGCTGTTGACCGCTTCGGTGATCGGCGTGCTGGCGTTGTCGGTGTTTGGCCAACCGCTGAACAGTGCGATTGTGCTTGGCCTCGGTCTGGCGCTCTCATCCACGGCATTCGGTCTGCAAAGTCTGGCCGAACGCAAGGAACTGACCAGCCCCCACGGGCGGCTGGCGTTTGCGATTCTGCTGTTCCAGGACATCGCCGCGATCCCGTTGATTGCGCTGGTGCCGATGCTGGCCGGGGGTGCCCACGACACCAGCAACGCCGAGAGTCTGAATCACGCACTGCAAGTGCTCGGCGGTATCGCGGTGGTCGTGGTCGGTGGGCGTTATCTGCTGCGTCCGGTGTTCCGCGTGGTGGCGAAAACCGGTTTGCCGGAAGTGTCGACGGCTACGGCGTTGCTGGTGGTGATCGGTACGGCGTGGTTGATGGATCTGGTCGGTGTGTCGATGGCGCTGGGGGCGTTTCTTGCCGGTTTGCTGTTGGCGGATTCGGAATATCGCCATGAACTGGAAGCGCAGATCGAGCCGTTCAAAGGGTTGCTGCTCGGGCTGTTTTTCATCAGTGTCGGCATGGGCGCCAACTTGAGTTTGCTGCTCAGCGCGCCGATCACCGTGTTGGGGCTGACGCTGCTGTTGATCGGTTTGAAGTTACCGCTGCTGTTCGTCGTCGGGCGCCTGGCCGGTGGCTTGAACAAGGTCAGTGCGATTCGCCTTGGTATCGTGTTGGCGGCGGGTGGTGAATTCGCCTTTGTGGTGTTCAAGATCGGTCGTGATCAGGGTCTGTTCGAACCGCGCTTGTATGACTTGCTGGTGCTGACCATCACCTTGTCGATGGCGGTGACGCCGTTGTTGCTGTTGCTCTGCGCGCGGCTGGTCAGCCCGAAAGTGCAGCCGGTGGAAGTGCCGGAAAAATACCGTGAAATCGACACTGACACCCCGCGTGTAGTGATCGCCGGCATGGGCCGGATGGGTCAGATCGTGGCGCGGATTCTGCGTGCGCAGAACATCAAGTTCGTCGCGCTGGACACCTCGGTGGAAACCATTGAACTGTCGCGCAGCTTTGGCGGTGTGCCGGTGTTCTACGGCGACCCGATGCGCCCGGAAATCCTCAATGCGGCCAAGGTCGGCGAGGCGGAATACTTCGTGATTGCCACGGACGACCCGGACACCAACATCAAGACCGCCGAGGTGGTGCGCAAGCTGTATCCGCACATGAAGATCATCGCTCGGGCACGTAACCGTCAGCATGTGCACCGCTTGGTCGATGTCGGCGCGGAGGCGATTCGTGAGACCTATTATTCGAGTCTGGAAATGAGCCGGCGGACCTTGGTCGGACTCGGTTTGACCCAGGCCCAGGCCGATGCGCGGATCAAGCGCTTCAAGCATCACGACGAACAGGTGCTGGAGGCGCAACACGCGATCTACGACGATGCCGCCAAAGTCCTGCAAACCGCCCAGGAAGCCCGGGCGGAACTGGCGCGGTTGTTCGAATCGGATCAGCTCGAAGAAGAATCACGCCAAACCTGAGCCACACCCGATTGTTCCCACGCTCCGCGTGGCAACACAGCCCGGGACGCTCTGCGTTCCAATTCGCAAGCTGGAACGCGGAGCGTCCCTTGAGGCATTCACA
>NZ_AKJR01000246.1:0-16181 GCF_000282235.1 Pseudomonas sp. GM24
GAAACCGCCAGCGGCAGCACCCACAAAAACGGATATACACCCAAAACCCCAAGAACATGGTCGGCCCGAAGGCCGCCACGTCAAACGCAGATCAAACCTCCCGGCGAACCCGGAACCAAGCCGCATACAACGCCGGCAAAAACAACAGCGTCAGCGCAGTCGCAACAATCAACCCACCCATGATCGCCACCGCCATCGGCCCAAAAAACACACTCCGCGACAACGGAATCATCGCCAGCACCGCCGCCAAAGCCGTCAACACAATCGGCCTGAAGCGTCGAACCGTAGCCTCGATAATCGCCTGCCAAGGCTTAAGTCCCGAGGCAATATCCTGCTCGATCTGATCGACCAGAATTACCGAATTGCGCATGATCATCCCGGACAACGCAATCGTCCCCAACATCGCCACAAACCCGAACGGCTGACGGAACACCATCAAAAACAACGTCACCCCGATCAACCCCAACGGCGCCGTCAAAAACACCATCGCCGTACGCGAAAAACTGCGCAACTGCACCATCAACAACGTCAGCACCACGACAATGAACATCGGCACCCCGGCATTCACCGACTTCTGCCCACGCTCGGAATCCTCCACCGTGCCGCCGACATCCAACAGATAACCATCGGGCAACTCGGCACGAATCGAATCCAGCGTCGGCATGATCTGCTTCACCAACGTCGCCGGCTGCTCCTTGCCATAAATATCCGCGCGCACGGTCACGTTTGGCAGACGATTACGATGCCAGATGATCCCCTCCTCAAAGCCGTATTCCAGCGTGGCAATCTGCGACAACGCCACACTGCGACCGTTATCCGTCGGCACGGCCAGACTCGGCAGCAACGACAATTCAGTGCGCTCATGCACCGTGCCGCGCAACAGAATCTCGATCAACTCATTGTCTTCGCGGTACTGGCTGACACTCGACCCGGTCAACGAACTCTGCAGAAATTTCGCCAGATTCGCCGTGCTTACACCCAGCGCCCGGGCACGATCCTGATCGATATTCAGATACACGACTTTGCTCGGCTCCTCCCAATCCAGATGCACATTGACCACATGCGGATTCTCGCGAACCTTGGCTGCCACCTTACGCGCCAGCGCGCGAACTTCTTCGATGTGTTCACCGGTCACGCGGAACTGCACCGGATAACCCACCGGCGGACCGTTCTCCAACCGCGTGACCCGCGAACGCAATGCAGGAAATTGCTCGTTAAGCGTTTCGATCAACCAGCTGCGCAGCGCCTCACGCTCCTCGATGTTCTTCGCCAACACCACAAACTGCGCGAAGCTCGCCGCCGGCAATTGCTGATCGAGCGGCAGATAGAAACGCGGCGAGCCGGTGCCAACATAGGCGACGTAATTGTCGATGCCGGCGTGATCCTTGAGCATCGCTTCCAGACGTTTGACTTCACCGGTGGTATTGGCCAGCGACGCACCCTCAGCCAGTTTCAGATCGACCATCAACTCCAGCCGATTCGAGGCCGGGAAAAACTGCTGCGGGACGAAACGAAACAACATCACCGACGCGATAAACAGCCCCACCGTCAGCACGATCACGGTCTTGCGATGCATTACGCACCACTCGACCAGACGCCGAACGCGCTGATAAAACGGCGTGCCATACGGATCAGCCTGACCATCGCCAGTGCCATGTTTGGCCGCATGAATTTTCGCCAGATCCGGCAGGAGTTTTTCCCCCAGATACGGCACGAACATCACTGCCGCCACCCAGGACGCGAGCAGCGCGATGGTCACCACCTGGAAGATCGAGCGTGTGTACTCGCCAGTACCGGACTGCGCCGTGGCAATCGGCAGGAACCCGGCGGCAGTGATCAACGTCCCCGTAAGCATCGGAAACGCGGTGCTGGTCCAGGCATAACTCGCCGCACGGATACGGTCGAAACCCTGCTCCATTTTGATCGCCATCATTTCCACGGCAATGATCGCGTCGTCCACCAGCAAGCCCAGCGCCAACACCAACGCGCCAAGAGAGATCTTGTGCAGGCCGATGCCGAGGTAATACATGCAGGCGAAAGTCATCGCCAGCACCAGTGGAATGGTCAGCGCCACAACCATGCCAGTGCGCACGCCAAGTGAGAAGAAGCTCACCAGCAAGACAATCGCCAGCGCCTCGACCAGCACCTGAACAAACTCGCCGACCCCGGTTTTCACCGCCGCCGGTTGATCGGAAACCTTGCGCAATTGCATGCCGGCCGGGAGGTTTTTCTGGATGCGCGAGAACTCGCCTTCCAGTGCTTTACCGAGCACCAGAATGTCACCGCCATCCTTCATCGCCACCGCCAGACCGATCGCGTCTTCACCCATGAAACGCATGCGCGGCGCCGGTGGATCGTTGAACCCGCGGCGCACATCGGCGACATCGGAGATGCGGAACGTACGATCGCCGACGCGGATCGGGAAGTTTTTTATCTCCTCGACCGTCTGAAAATTCCCCGAGACCCGCAGCTGCAAGCGCTCGCTACCGGTTTCAAAGAAACCGGCGGTCGACACCGCGTTCTGTTCTTGCAGCGCTTGTTGTACCGCCGCCAGCGGCAAGCCGAGGGTCGCCAGTTTGACGTTGGACAGCTCGACCCAGATCTTCTCGTCCTGCAAACCGAGCAAGTCGACCTTGCCGACATCCTTGACCCGTTGCAGCTGAATCTGGATGCGATCGGCGTAATCCTTGAGCACCGCGTAATCGAAACCGTCGCCGGTCAGCGCATAGATATTGCCGAACGTGGTGCCGAATTCATCGTTGAAGAACGGCCCCTGAATATCCGGCGGCAAGGTCTGACGAATATCGCTGACCTTCTTGCGCACCTGATACCAGAGGTCGGGGATTTCCTTGGAGTGCATCGAATCGCGAGCAATGAAGGTGACCTGGGATTCGCCGGGGCGCGAGAACGAGACGATGCGCTCGTATTCGCCGGTTTCCATCAGCTTCTTTTCGATGCGTTCGGTAACCTGCCGCGAGACCTCCTGCGCGGTCGCGCCCGGCCAGCGAGTCTGGATCACCATCGCTTTGAAGGTGAACGGCGGGTCTTCGCTCTGGCCGAGTTTGGTGTAGGACAACGCACCGACGATGGCCAGCAGAAGCATCAGGAACAGCACGATCTGGCGATTACGCAGCGCCCATTCGGAAAGGTTGAAGCGCATTGGGACTTACTCCTTGTCCGCCAGATTGACCACACGGTTGGAGCGATCCACCGGACGCACCTGCTGCCCTTCGAGCAACACATGCACGCCGGCAGCCACCACCCAGTCACTGGCGCTCAAGCCTTCGAGCACCGGCACGGTTTTTTCGCCGAACGGGCCGACGCGCACTGGGGTTTTCTTCAAGGTGTTGTTGCCGTTGACGACCCAGACGTAGGTCGCGCCGTTTTCGGCGGTGAGCGCCGAGAGCGGCACCGACAGCGACACGGCATCGGCCGATTGCACAAACACCCGGGCGCTCTGGCCCAGTTCGGCCGGGACTTTGCCACCGGTGAAGGAAATGCGTGCGGCGAAGGTGCGCGAGCGTGGATCGGCGGCGGGCGACAGTTCGCGGATCTGCCCGGCGAAGCGCTGATTCTGTTGCGTCCACAGCTCGACCGTCACTGGCTGACCGACCTTGAAGCGCCCGAAGCTCTGCTCGGGCAGGCTGATCAACACTTCGCGCTCGCCGTCGGTGGCGAGGGTAAACACCGTTTGCCCAGCGGCAACCACCTGACCGACTTCCACCGAACGCTTGGCCACCACGCCATCCTGCGGCGCACGCAGCACCGCGTAACTGGCCTGATTGGTCGATACGTTGAATTCGGCTTTGATTTGTTTAAGGCGGGCTTCACCGGAGCGGTAAAGGTTTTCCGCATTGTCGTAGGCCGAGCGGCTGACCATCTGCCGATCCATCAGGGTCTTGTAGCGATCACGCTCGGCACGCACCAGGTTGAGATTGGCTTCGGCGGCGGCAACCTGGGCGCGGGTGGCTTCCAGCTGCAGGCGCACGTCCTGCGGATCGAGTTCGGCGAGTGGCTGATCAGCCTTCACCCGCTGCCCTTCATCGACCAGTCGTCGGCTGACTTTGCCGCCAATGCGGAATGCCAGATCGGGTTCGTAGCGAGCGCGAACCTCGCCCGGATAACTTTCCATCGCCTGCGCCGAAGGCTCTGGCTGCACCACCATGGCCGGTCGCACGGTGACTTGCGTCGCCTCTTCCTGACCACACGCTGACAAAAGGAACGCCAGACTCACTGGCAACGCGAGGGACAACGCATGGCGGAACATGATGACGGACCTTTCGCTAATGGTGCTTGGAATAATTATACTGGCGGGTATGTTATTAATAGCAAACTCACCAGTCCAGTATTAAAAGCGAAGAATGTCGAACAATCTTTCAGCTCCAAACGGTCCGGGCCGTCCCAAGGATCTGGCCAAGCGCCAGGCGATCCTCGACGCGGCGAAAATTCTGTTTCTGAGTCATGGCTATGCCAACACCAGCATGGACGCGGTCGCCAGCGAGGCTGGCGTGTCGAAGCTGACGGTCTACAGCCATTTCAACGACAAAGAGACGCTGTTCTCCGCCGCCGTCGTGGCCAAGTGCGAGGAGCAATTGCCGCCATTGTTCTTCGAATTGCCCGAAGGCATCGCCGTGGAAAATGTGTTGCTGAACATTGCGCGAGGCTTTCATCACCTGATCAACAGTGATGAGTCGGTGAACTTGCACCGCTTGATCATGGCGCTGGGCAGTCAGGATCCGAAGCTGTCGCTGATCTTCTTCGAGGCCGGCCCTCAGCGCATGGTGCAAGGCATGGAGCGGTTGTTGACGCGTATTCACGAGACAGGCGCGCTGAGCATCGATCTGCCGCGCAATGCCGCCGAGCATTTCTTTTGCCTGATCAAGGGTGCGGGGAATTTTCGGCTGTTGTATGGCTGTGGGGAGCCGTTGACTGAAGAGGCAGCGGAAAGCCATGTGCAGGAAGTGGTGGGGTTGTTTATGCGGGCGTACAAAGCCTGATTTCTGCGGTGTCGGCACTGACGCCATCGCTGGCAAGCCAGCTCCCACAAGGATTTGGGTGTGATCACAAATCGTGTACACACCACCAAACCCTGTGGAAGCTGGCTTGCCAGCGATGAGCGCGACTCGGTATCAAGCCTTGAGCGCTTTCTTCGGGTAGATGTCATAGCGGCTCGATTTGCCATCCAGCGCATGACTCGGTTTCGGCCCCTCAATGCACGGTGCCTTGCGCGGTCGTTTGACCACCACCCGGTGCGTCGCTAATGCCAAAGCGGCCTGCAACAGCGCCGGCGCATCCGGATCATCACCCACCAACGGCCGGAACAGACGCATTTCCTTTTTCACCAGCGCAGTCTTCTCGCGATGCGGAAACATCGGGTCGAGATAAATCACCTGCGGCGCCTCACCTTCCCAGTTCTGCATGACTTCGATGGAGTTGCCCTTGAGCAACTTCATCCGCGCCACGATCGGCGCCACGTCGAAATCTTCCGCCGCCCGCGCCAGACCATCTTCCAGCAGCGCGCCGATCAGCGGCTGGCGTTCGATCAGGCTCATCTCGCAACCGAGACTGGCCAGCACGAACGCATCCTTGCCCAGCCCCGCCGTGGCATCCAGCACCCGTGGGCGCACGCCTTGAGCGATGCCGACAGCCTTGGCGATCATCTGCCCGCTGCCGCCACCGTATAAGCGCCGATGCGCCGCACCACCTTCAACAAAGTCGACCCGCACCGGCCCCGGTGCATCCGGGCCGAGCTGTTGCAGCTGCAAACCCTGCTCGCCGACCTGCAAGGCAAACTCGCCGTCCGCCACTTCAAGCGGCAGGCCCAGGCGCTCGGCCCACTGCCCGGCTTGCGCTTCAAACGTCGGGCCGAGGGCCTGAACATGGATGCGGCAGGCCGCAGGTTGCTCGATCATGGAAAACACGCTCAAAAATTCAAGGATCGGCAAAAACCGCCGATAATTCATTCAACGCGCATTTTGCCAGAGCTGAGCGTCAACCGAAAAAAATGTCAGGCATTCTTCCCACATCGATTGGCTACATCTCGCCCCATGGCGACTTTAGCCGTCACAACACTCAAGCACTGAGCGGCGTCAGTCACCTGTGGCAGGATTTCTTTGCCCAGGCGATGGCCGAACAGACGAGTGAAGTGGTGCCTGCCTGCGGTACGTTCCCTCCGGTTGACCTGAGCAGCCCTGAAGAACCGACCATCGGCAGCGAGCTGCACGCGCACATCGTCAGCCAGCGCGAGTGCGATGTGGTGGAAACCGAAGTGCGTCCGCCAGAGCCGCTGTTCCTGCCGATCGCCGAATTCGAAATGGACTTGCTGGACAAACCATTCCCGCCGTTCCCGCCGGAAGAACTGAAAGCTCAGCAAGAGCAACAGGATTTCGACAGCAGTTGGGTGCGTCCGGTGGTGATCAACAATGGTCAGCCCGTTCCAGAGCCTGGCCCGGCCCCGCAGAAGAAACCGCTGTACCTGCCGATTGCCGAATTCGATCTGGATCTGCTGCAAAAGCCTTATCCGCCGTTCCCGCCGGAAGAAATCGTCGAGCAACAGAAGGCGCTGGACTTCGATAATGGCTGGGCCCGCCCGATCGTTCTGCAGAACCTGCGCCTCGCCGCCTAAACCTCAGCGACACACGCTCCAGCGCCCGACATCGACATGAAAGTGATTGCGGTGGGCGGCGTTGTAATCCGGGCTCAACACCACACTGAATGCCTCACAGGCACCGTCGCGCAACTGACGCAGAAACTGCGCGTCCTGATTTTGCTTGGGCCAGTCCTTGAGCACGCTGACCGTGCGGCCATCGGCCAGACGAAAACCGGCGATGTCCAGCGCATCAGCACTGGCATGACGGCTGAGCGCGCCGCTTTCGCGGTTGTAGACATTGCGACAGGCGAAGCTGCCGAGGTGATCGACACGCGCGATGTTTTGCCCGTAAACGGATTTCGCGACGGGTTGCAGCGTGTGGTGTTCAAACATCGCGTAGGCCACTGCCAGCGGACAACTGGCGAGGAAGCTGCTGCTCAGCGCCACCTCACCACCCTGCACGCGCAAGGCGCCGATCAGTGGACACTTGGCGTCGGGGCTGTCGGATTGCCGCGTGACGCGCAGATCAGAGCTGCTCAACGCCTGGGCGCAGAGTTCAGGATCGCTGCGCAAGCGCATCAGCTTGTAACCGGTCAGCCAATTGGGCGCGGCTTTGACGTCCAGTGGCGCCCATGGATTCCATTGCGGCGGTACGTCCAGCCAACCGCGCCAGACACTGACCGCAGCGCCGCCAATCATCAGCAGCACCAGCCAGAATATCCACCGCCCCATGTTCAGCCTTTGAAAAACTGGTTGGCTTTGGCGTACGGCATCGACTGCGCGGTAAACCCGAACGTGCCGGATTGCTGGATCTCTTCAGCGGCGCGGAAGAACTCGCCGAACGCCGCCAACGCCAATGCCGAGCCGGTGCTGATACGCCGCACACCCATTTCTTGCAGCTCCTGCACGGTCAGTTTCAAACCGCCGGACATCAACACATTGACCGGTTTCGGCGCCACCGCGCGCACCACTGCCAGCACCTCTTCGGCGTTGCGCAAACCTGGCGCGTACAACACGTCGGCGCCCGCTTCGGCGAAGGCCTGCAAGCGGCGGATGGTGTCGTTGATATCAGGATTGCCGTGCAGGTAGTTTTCCGCGCGCGCCGTCAGGATGAATGGGAATGGCAGCGTGCGCACAGCGGCGACGGCCGCTTCGATACGTGCCACAGCGTGTTCGAAGCAATAGATCGGCGCATCCGCGCGGCCCGTGGCGTCTTCGATCGAGCCACCGACCGCACCCGCCTCTGCTGCGCGAAGCAGGCTTTTCGCGGCTTCGGCCGGGTCATCGGAAAAACCGTTTTCGAGATCCACCGCCACCGGCAAATCGGTGGCCGCGACAATCGCGCGGACATTGGCCAGGGTCTCGTCGAGACCTAGCGCACCATCGGGCTTGCCCTGGGAAAACGCGTAACCGGCACTGGTCGTTGCCAACGCCTGATAGCCGAGGCCGGCGAGCATTTTCGCCGAACCGGCATCCCACGGATTGGGAATGACGAAAATCCCCGGACGTTCATGCAGGGCTTTGAAGGCGTGTGCTTTAACGGCTTGGGCATCCATCGGCAGGCTCCTGAGCAGGATAAAAATCCGCTTCAGAGCAGGCCAAGTTGCTCCGCAGCGGGTTCTCTGTATAGCTCAGGCAGCGCCGGCAGGCCAGGCAAACGTTGCATCAGTTGTGCGTGAAAACGTTGCGCCAGCTTCGCCGCCAGGAGGTTGTCGGCGGTGTGCAGAAAGATGTACGGCGTACGCCCCTCTTCGATCCACTCGGCGATTTTCGCCACCCACGGCAGCAGGAACGAGTCGTTGGCTTCCAGTTCCGGATGGCCAATGAAACGCACCTGCGGGAACTGCGTAAACGCCGCCGGGCGCGTCGGCACTCGCGGCTTTTTCGATTGCGCGTGGATCACCGACGACTCGGTCGACAGGCAGCTGAACAGCGCACGCGGATCAAGGCAAATGCGCTCGACACCACGGTCCAGCAGCAGACGATTGAGCAAACGTTCGCTCTCGCCCTTGGCGAAGAACTGCTCATGCCGTACTTCCACCGCCAACGGACAATCCAGCGCATCGATGAACGCCGCCAGTTCCGGCAGGCGATGCGGCGTGAAGCTTTTCGACAGTTGCAGCCACAGCGGCGAAACACGCTCACCGAGCGGCTTGAGTAATTGCAGGAAGGTTTCGGCGGCGGTCAGTTGCTCGCGCAGGTCTCCGCTGTGGCTGATGTCGCCGGGGAATTTGGCGGTGAAGCGAAAGTGCTCGGGCATAACTTCAGCCCAACGCTGCACAGTCGCGGGCGATGGACTGGCATAGAAGGTCGTATTGCCTTCAACGGCGTTGAACACTTGGGAATACAGACCGAGGAAGTCAGAGGTTTTTGCATCTACCGGGTACAGATATTCGCGCCAGGCGTTTTCGCTCCAGGACGGGCAACCGAGGTAGTAAGGCAGATCCATCAGATGTACAGATCGAGGCCCAGCACGTCTGCATCCCAATCGACAAAACCGGCGGTGCTCAGGTAACTGGCCAAGGCCATCGCTACGCTCTTTTTCATCGCACGGTGATAGATCATGTCTTGCTGACGGGCAGGCAGATTGCTCAGGCGTTGGGCCGAGGCTTTGGCAGCGCGGGCGGCCAATTGCTCTTCAGTCGGGAATTCCAGCTCGCCGTCGATATCGTCGACGGATTCATCCAGCGCCACATTGCCTTTGCGAGGCTTGCGCTTGATGGGGTAGGACTGAGAGGAAAGGCCGTCTATACGCATAATTTCATGCTCGGTATCGATGATGGCAATTTAGCGGCACTTGACCGACTTAGCAAACCGCCGAGTGATAACTAGAACACATAAAGCGCAAAAGGTTTAAAGCGGGGGGTTAGAAACTGACGATTGGCTTCAGAAGATCAAAAGATCGCAGCCTGCGGCAGCTCCTACATTTGGAATGCGATCCTTGTAGGAGCTGCCGCAGGCTGCGATCTTTTTAAAGGCTCAACGAGCCTTGGGGGTGGCGACTTTGTCGCGCAGGTAAACCGGTTGTGCATCATCCGCCGGGATCGACTCGCCGCGCTCCCAAGCGAAACGCGCCAAGGTCAGCAAGTCTTCGGCGTGGGGCAACATGCCGGCGTCGGAGCCGGTCAGATCGACCGCGATCCGCTCGCCATAACCCCAACCGGTGCCAGCACCAAACCAGTCGCCACTGGCATCGGCCGGCAGCGCGGCGACTTCCGGTGGCAACACAGCTTCGGCACCGACCAGACGCATCTCCCCTGCCGTCTCACGGTAGCAGCCCCAATACACTTCATCCATCCGCGCATCGATGGCCGCCGCGACCTGGCTAACGCCGTGCTCACGCAACGCACGTTGCGCCAACACGGCCAGATTGGACACCGGCAACACCGGACGATCCAGCGCGAACGCCAAACCTTGCACCACACCAATGGCAATCCGCACACCGGTAAACGCACCCGGGCCACGACCGAAAGCAATCGCATCGACCGCTTGCAGCGTGGTGCCGGCATCGGCCAGCAGTTGCTGGATCATCGGCAACAGCTTCTGCGCATGCAGGCGCGGGATCACCTCGTAATGGCTCGTGACATTGCCGTCATGCAGCAAGGCAACGGAGCAAGCTTCAGTCGCGGTGTCCAGGGCCAGCAAGGTGCTCATCGATGTTTCCAAAACAGGGGTGGGAAAAAGTGCGTCAGTATAAACAACTACGGCCCGCAAGCGGGCCGTGGATGATGCAGCCGATCAGACTTTTCAGCTCAGCGCGGCCAGCACCTTGGTGGTGATCGCATCAACCGAACCAACGCCTTCGATGTGGCTGTACTTCGGCTTGCCAGCGTTTTTCTCGGACAGGTTCTGATAGAACTCCACCAGCGGCTTGGTCTGCGAATGGTAGACCGACAGGCGATGACGCACGGTTTCTTCGGTGTCGTCCTTGCGCTGTACCAGCTCTTCGCCGGTGATGTCGTCTTTGCCCGCGATTTTCGGCGGGTTGTAGACGATGTGGTAAACGCGGCCGCTGGCTTCGTGAACACGACGGCCGGCGATGCGTTGAACGATTTCTTCGTCTTCAACAGCGATTTCAACCACGGCATCCAGCTCGACGCCGGCAGTCACCAGGGCTTCAGCCTGCGGAATGGTGCGCGGGAAGCCGTCGAACAGGAAACCGTTGGCGCAGTCTGGCTGAGCGATACGGTCCTGAACCAGTGCGATGATCAGGTCATCCGACACCAGGCCGCCGGCATCCATGATGCTCTTGGCTTGCACGCCCAGCGGAGTACCGGCCTTGACCGCTGCACGCAGCATGTCGCCGGTGGAAATTTGTGGAATGCCGAATTTTTCGGTGATGAACTTAGCCTGAGTACCTTTACCGGCCCCGGGAGCTCCCAGCAGAATGACGCGCATTAGATGTGCTCCTCAATTTTTTTATAAAAAGCTTTTACAAAACAAAGGATTCGCCTCTTGGGACGAATCCTGAAAATACGGGTCGTGGCCGCACAAACGGCCAAAGGCTGATCAAGATACACAGCAGGCTGCGCCCACACAAGACGCCAAAAGTCGGAGAAACCGACGCCCCCCGCGACCTTGCGACGCGGTAACCCAAGTCGCAACCCCATCAATAACTGTCGCCTGGCGGCATTTTCATCCGCCAGGCAAAGCGGCACCCGGCATTTGTGTGCGGTGCCGCGCGCCACGACAAAAACGTTAGCCGGTATTTCGCAAACCGGCGGCAATCCCCGCCACAGACACCAGCAACGCCTGTTCCACCGGGCTGCCCTGCTCGACATCCTGCTGTCGCGAACGGGCCAGCAATTCGGCCTGCAATAGATGCAGCGGGTCGAGGTAGGTGTTGCGCAGCCGGATGAATTCGAGGGTGTCAGGGCTATGTGCCAGCAGCTGCGACTGGCCAGTCAGGCCAAGCACCACCGCGCACGCCTGCGACAATAGGTCGCGTAACTGCGCGCCCAACGGCAACAGATCCGGCTCGACCAGACGTTCATCGTAGGACAGCGCGATATCCGCGTCAGCCTTGGCCAGGACCATCTCCAGCATGTCGATGCGCGTGCGGAAGAACGGCCACTGCTCGCGCATTTGCCCAAGCAACTCGCCCTCGCCGCGCTCCAACGCCTTGCTCAGTGCCGATTCCCAACCGAGCCACGCTGGCAGCATCAACCGCGTTTGCGTCCAGCCGAAGATCCACGGGATTGCCCGCAGGCTTTCGATACCGCCGGCCCGGCGTTTGGCCGGGCGACTGCCGAGCGGCAAACGACCCAGTTCCTGCTCGGGTGTGGACTGGCGGAAATACTCGACGAACTGCGGATTTTCCCGCACGACCTGGCGATAAGCACTGACACCATCAGCCGCCAATTCATCCATCAGATGACGCCACTCTGGCGTCGGTGGCGGCGGTGGCAGCAAGGTCGCTTCAAGCACCGCCGCCAGATACAGATTGAGGTTTTGCTCGGCGATGTCCGGCAGGCCGAATTTGAATCGAATCATTTCCCCCTGCTCGGTGGTACGGAACCGCCCCGCCACCGAACCCGGTGGCTGCGACAGAATCGCCGCGTGGGCCGGGCCACCGCCACGGCCCACAGTGCCGCCGCGACCGTGAAACAGCAGCAGCTCGACTTGCTGCTCGCGGCAGATTTCCACCAGGCGCTCCTGCGCGCGATATTGCGCCCAGGCCGCCGCCGTGGTGCCGGCGTCCTTGGCCGAGTCGGAGTAACCGATCATCACTTCCTGCGGGCCTTGCAGCCGCGCGCGGTAACCCGGCAGCAGCAACAGCCGCTCCATCACCGGCCCGGCGTTGTCGAGGTCGGCGAGGGTTTCGAACAGCGGCACCACGCGCATCGGCCGCAACACGCCGGACTCTTTGAGCAGCAGTTGCACGGCGAGCACATCGGAAGCGGCGCCGGCCATGGAAATCACGTAGGAACCCAGCGACGCACCCGGCGCGGCGGCGATCTCCTTGCAGGTGTTGAGCACTTCGGCGGTATCAGCAGAAGGCTTGAAATGCGCCGGCAGCAATGGCCGACGATTGCTCAATTCGCGGGTCAGGAAGGTGATGCGCTGCTCTTCGTCCCAGTCTTCATAGCGACCGAGACCGAGGTAATCAGTGATTTCAGTCATCGCCGAACTGTGCCGCGAGGAATCCTGCCGCACATCGAGGCGCACGAGGAACAAGCCGAAGGTCACCGCACGACGCAAGCAATCGAGCAACGGGCCGTCTGCAATCACGCCCATACCGCATTCGTGCAGCGAGTTGAAACACAGCTCCAGCGGATCAAGCAGATCGCGGTTGTTGTGCAGCACATCGGCCGGCGCCGGGGTTGGCGCAGTCAGCGCGGCGTGTGCCCAGTTGCGCGTGGCGCGCAGGCGTTCGCGCAGTTGTTTGAGCACCGCGCGATACGGTTCGGCGCTGTCGCCGGCTTTGGCTTTGAGGGCTTCACTGGCCTGCTGCATCGACAGTTCGGCCGCCAGATGATCGACATCGCGCAGGTACAAATCGGCGGCCATCCAGCGCGCCAGCAGCAACACTTCGCGGGTCACCGCAGCGGTGACGTTGGGGTTGCCGTCTCGGTCGCCGCCCATCCAGGAAGCGAAGCGAATCGGCGCCGCTTCCAAGGGTAGACGCAGGCCGGTCGCTTCGTACAACGCCTTGTCGGCCTTGCGCATATGGTTGGGGATCGCTTGCCACAGCGAGTGCTCGATCACCGCGAAACCCCATTTGGCTTCATCAACCGGTGTCGGTCGTGTGCGGCGGATTTCTTCGGTGTGCCAGGCTTCGGCGATCAGCCGTTGCAGGGTATTTTGAATCTGTTCGCGTTCGGCTGTGGTCAGGTCGCGATGATCCTGCGCGGCGAGTTGCCCGGCGATCGCGTCGTACTTCTGGATCAGCGTGCGGCGTGCCACTTCGGTCGGGTGCGCGGTCAAGACCAATTCAATTTCCAGGCGCGCCAATTGCCGGGCCAGCGACTCGGCGCTGTGGCCTTCGCTGCGCAAACGCGCGAGCAATTCCGGCAATACGCGGGATTCGAACGGCGCCGGCTGCGACTCTTCGCGCCGATGGATCAACTGATACTGCTCGGCGATGTTCGCCAGATTGAGGAACTGGTTGAACGCCCGGGCTACCGGGAGCAACTCGTCTTCGCTCAATTGATTGAGGCTGGCGCTCAGTTCAGCGTCCATCGAGCCACGCCGATCGGCCTTGGCGCCTTTGCGAATCTGCTCGATCTTGTCGAGAAAGGCCTCGCCGTACTGGTCTCGAATGGTGTTGCCCAACAGCTCTCCGAGCAGGTGAACGTCTTCGCGCAAGCGTGCATCAATATCGGTCATCAGCAATTCCCCAGCAGTAATCCGGACGGCTTAGAAACGAGTGCATGACCTAGAGAGTGCCGCTCTACGACGCTTCTTACAAGCATCCGACCAAGGGACGTTAAACCTTGCGGGCGAAAGCTAGTCTCAACAGTAAGCCGTACAACGGCTTGCCGCCGGCCCCGGCGGACACTCACCCAGACCTGCCATGAGCAGGTGCGAAATGAGGTCATCATGAAAATTCGTGAACTCGCCCAGCATTGGGAAGAAAACGCCAAGGGTCGCCTGACCGACACTGGCTACTCGATTCATTTGGACGTTGAAGCCGCTGCGCGTCTGGCAGCGATTACCGAGATGTACCCCAAACGGCATGTCGAAGAATTGCTCGGCGAACTGATCGGCGCGGCGCTTGAAGAGTTTGAGGCGAGCCTGCCGTATGTGAAGGGTTCGACGGTGGTGGCGACGGATGAGGAAGGTGATCCGTTGTATGAGGATGTCGGGCCTACGCCGCGGTTTCTGGCGCTTTCGCGCCGGCATTTGCATGACCTCTCGGCCGCAGCAGGCAAGCAAAATCACTGATCCGGCATTGCGTTAACCCTGTGGGAGCTGGCTTGCCAGCGATGGCGTCCGTTCAGTCACCGATGTGTTGAATCTGATGGCCCCATCGCTGGCAAGCCAGCTCCCACAGGGAATGTATTTTTCCTCCAGCACTACGTCTTTCTTTCCCCGCGCGTACCGCTTCATCCCGCCAAAGTTCCCGCTTTAGAGCCTTGTCCATTCAGTCAAAAATTATTTTGGCGATAGGCCATCTTTTCTGAACTTTTGAAAAATCCCGCCGGTCGGAACCTGTAACCACGCCTGGAACGAGCGTTTCAAAAACGCGCTTTCACACGTCGCTTGCGGCTCCTCGACCAGGATGGATTCAGATGTATTCAGGAGATGCCTAATGGAGTTGAAGACCATGAAAAACCAAACCTCGTTTACCCACCTGCGCGGTCTGAAACTGGCGGCTCTGGCCATCGGCACCAGCTTCGTGCTAGCCGGTTGCGCCGGTAACCCACCGAGCGAGCAATACGCCGTGACCCAATCGGCCGTGAACAGCGCTGTCAGCGCCGGCGGTACCGAGTTCGCTGCGGTTGAGATGAAGCAGGCGCAGGACAAACTGAAACAAGCCGAAATCGCCATGCACGACAAGAAGTATGACGAGGCTCGCACCCTGTCCGAGCAAGCCGAATGGGACGCTCGCGTCGCCGAACGCAAGGCTCAGGCCGCAAAAGCCGAACAGGCTGTGAAGGATTCCCAGAAAGGTGTTCAGGAACTGCGTCAGGAAAGTCAGCGCACCGTGCAGTAAGCGCGCATCCCGACCGCAAAGCTGAATCTCTTATCGATAGAAAGGACGAAAATTATGCGTAAGCAACTGATGATCCCCGCTCTTCTGGCCGCAAGCGTTGCTCTGGCTGCCTGCTCCACTCCGCCTAACCCGAATCTGGAAAACGCGCGCACCAACTACGCCGGCCTGCAAGCCAACCCGCAGGCAAGCAAAGTCGCGGCGCTGGAAACCAAAGACGCCAGCGATTACCTGGACAAGGCCGACAAGGCTTACCTGGACAAACAAGACGCGGCCAAAGTTGACCAACTGGCTTACCTGACCAACCAGCGTGTGGAAGTGGCCAAGCAGACCATCGCCCTGCGCACCGCTGAAAACAATCTGAAGAACGCAGCTGCCCAACGTGCTCAAGCGCGTCTGGATGCTCGCGATCAGCAGATCAAACAGCTGCAGGACAGCCTGAACGCCAAGCAGACCGATCGCGGTACGCTAGTGACTTTCGGTGACGTGCTGTTCGCCACCGACCGTGCCGACCTTAAATCCAGCGGCCTGGTGAACATCAACAAACTGGCGCAATTCCTCCAGGAAAACCCGGATCGCAAAGTGATCGTCGAGGGTTACACCGACAGCACCGGTACAGCCAGCCACAACCAGTCGCTGTCCGAGCGTCGCGCCAACTCCGTGCGCACCGCACTGGTGAAAATGGGCGTTGATCCAGCGCGTATCGTCACCCAAGGCTACGGCAAGGAATACCCGGTTGCCGAAAACGGCAGCGCTTCCGGTCGTGCAATGAACCGTCGCGTGGAAGTGACCATTTCCAACGACAACCAGCCAGTGATGCCACGTTCGGCGGTCAGCTCGAACTAAGCGCCCTGCTGTAACGCAAAAGCCCCGCCTGAGTGATCAGGCGGGGCTTTTTTGTGCGGGCTGAAATCGCGCCCCCTCACCCCAGCCCTC
>NZ_AKJR01000247.1:0-4387 GCF_000282235.1 Pseudomonas sp. GM24
GAGAGCGGGGAACGATCGAATGGACCAACTCGGTTAAAGGGTTTTTTCGAAGATCTTCGAATTACGCTGAAAGTTGTACAGCGAAGCCCGCGCCGCCGGCAGGCGCTCAACGCTGCTCGGCTCGAAACCACGCTCACGGAACCAGTGCGCGGTGCGCGTGGTGAGGACGAACAAGGTCTTCAAACCCTGCGCCCGTGCTCGGGTTTCGATGCGCTCCAGCAATTCATCACCGCGACCGCCATGGCGGTACTCCGGGTTCACTGCCAGGCACGCCAGTTCACCGGCATCCGAATCGGCAATCTGATACAGCGCCGCACAGGCGATGATCATGCCTTCACGCTCGACCACGCTGAACTGCTCGATCTCGCGCTCCAGCACTTCGCGCGAACGACGCACCAGAATCCCCTGCTCTTCCAGCGGACTGATCAAGTCGAGCAAGCCGCCGACGTCTTCAATCGCCGCCTCGCGGACCAGTTCGAATTGCTCCTGCGCGACCAGCGTGCCGCCACCGTCACGGGTGAACAGCTCGGTCAGCAGCGCGCCGTCTTCGGCGTAGCTGACGATATGACTGCGCGCGACACCGCCACGGCAGGCTTCGGCAGCGGCATCGAGCAGTTCTGCCTGATAGTTGCTGCCCAAACGCTGCAAGTGTGCCGGCACTTGCTGTGGACGCAGCTCGCGCACGAGTTTGCCGTTCTCGTCGATCAGACCGAGGTCAGCACCGAACAGCAGCAACTTGTCCGCGCCCAGGTCGATGGCGGCGCGGGTCGCGACGTCTTCGCAGGCGAGGTTGAAGATTTCACCGGTCGGCGAGTAGCCCAACGGCGACAGCAACACGATCGAGCGCTCATCGAGTAGACGGTTGATGCCTTTGCGGTCGACCCGGCGCACTTCGCCGGTGTGGTGATAGTCGACGCCTTCCAGCACGCCGATCGGCCGCGCGGTAACAAGGTTGCCGCTAGCCACGCGCAAACGCGAGCCCTGCATCGGCGACGAAGCCATGTCCATCGACAGCCGCGCTTCGATGGCGATGCGCAACTGGCCGACCGCGTCGATCACACATTCCAGGGTCGCGGCATCGGTGATGCGCATGCCGTGGTGGTAATGCGGGGTCAGGCCACGCGCGGCGAGGCGGGTTTCGATCTGTGGACGCGAACCGTGCACCAGCACCAGACGCACGCCAAGGCTATGCAGCAGAACAATGTCGTGGACGATGTTGCCGAAGTTCGGATGCTCCACGCCATCGCCGGGCAGCATGACGACGAAGGTGCAGTCGCGGTGGGCATTGATGTAAGGGGACGCGTGACGAAGCCAGTTAACGTATTCGGGCATGAACCTGGGCCTGTAATAAATAGCAGCCTAAAAAGGGGCGAAACGGAAAACGCACAGCGGGCTGATGGTTATCGTCGGAACAGGCTTGGCGACACGCGCGCTCTCCTCATGAATACGGGTTGGAATGCTGGCAATTTACAGCGATTGGTCAGACAAAACATAGATCCCTTGTAGGAGTGAGCCTGCTCGCGATAGCGGAGTTTCAGTCAATACCTCCGGGACTGTCTCACCGCTATCGCGAGCAGGCTCACTCCTACAAAGGGTCACTTGGGATCCTTTGACGTTGGTGCACCTGTCAGACAGTAATGTTCAATCAGTTGCCGTAATAGATGCACGGTAGGCTGCAAACGTGACATTTCAAGGTACTCGCCCGGCTGATGCGCACAGGCGATGTCGCCAGGGCCGAGCACAATGGTTTCGCAGCCAAGGCGCTGAAGATAAGGCGCTTCGGTGCCGAACGCCACTGCTTCGGCACTGTGACCGGTGAGCTTTTCAGCGATGCGCACCAGTTCGGCGTCTTCAGACTGCTCGAACGACGGCACTTCCGGGAACAGCGGTTTGTAATCAATCTTCACCTGATGCCGCTCGGCCACCGGGTTGAGCTTGCGCAGAATCTCCGCGCGCAGGACTTTCGGGTCCATGCCCGGCAATGGCCGCAGGTCGAACTCCAGCGAGCACTGACCGCAGATACGGTTTGGGTTGTCGCCGCCATGGATACAACCGAAGTTCATCGTCGGCTGCGGCACGCTGAACTGCGGATTGTTGAATTCACGCTGCCACAACAGGCGCAAACCGCGCAGTTCGCCGATGGCATCGTGCATCGCTTCGAGTGCGCTGTGGCCCAAGCGTGGATCCGACGAATGGCCGCTCTGCCCAAGGATATCGATGCGTTCCATCATGATGCCTTTGTGCATGCGGATCGGTTTCAGCCCGGTCGGCTCACCGATTACCGCTGCGCGGCCCAACGGACGCCCGGCCTCGGCCAGCGCACGGGCGCCGGACATCGAGCTTTCTTCATCGCAGGTGGCGAGGATCAGCAACGGCTGCTTGAACGGCTGATCGAGCAGCGGCAGCACCGCTTCGATGATCAGCGCGAAGAAACCTTTCATGTCGCAACTGCCCAGCCCGACCCAGCGGCCATCGACTTCGGTGAGTTTCAGCGGATCGGTCTGCCACAACGCATCGTCGTACGGCACCGTGTCGCTGTGCCCGGCCAGCACCAGCCCGCCGGGGCCGCTGCCGAAACTGGCGAGCAGGTTGAATTTGCCGGGGCTGACCTGCTGGATATCGCAGCTGAAACCCAGATCACCCAGCCAGCCGGCGAGCAAATCGATCACCGCGCGGTTGGATTGATCGAGGTTCGGTTGGGTACAGCTGACCGATGGCGCGGCGATCAGCGCAGCGAACTGGTCTTGCATGGACGGCAAAGGCATCGCTGACTCCAACTCCCGAATTGAAGTCCATCATAGAACCATCCGGCGTCAGGAATAAACCGCCGCAGGGCGTAGGACGAATCAGTCCTGTACACTGCACGGCCTTGGCAGCCACATATTCCCCGGCTGCGCTCCCGATCCTGGATTTTCCGGCCATGCAGAAAGAAACCGAAATCAAACTCCGCGTCAGCCGCGAAACCCTCGCCGCCCTGCGCGAGCACCCGTTACTGAAAAAACGCAACAAAAGTGGCTGGGAACGCCGTGAGTTGATGAACCAGTATTTCGACACCCCCGAGCGCGATCTGGCTCAGGCCAAAGTCGCCCTGCGCCTGCGCAAGGACGGTGACGAAGTGATTCAGACCCTCAAGACCCGTGGCCAAAGCGTTGCCGGTCTGTCCGAACGCAATGAATACGACTGGAAGTTGCCGAAAGCCAAGCTCGACGTGAAGAAACTCGACGGCGAATGCTGGCCCGAGTCGCTGGCCGAGCTGGACAAGAAAACCCTCAAGCCGATCTTCACCACCGATTTCGTCCGCGAACGCGCCGAAATCGCCTGGGGCCGTGGCAAGAGCAAAGTGGTCATCGAAGCCGCGCTGGATCTCGGCCACGTAGTGGTCGGCAAACAGAAAGAAGAAATCTGCGAGCTGGAACTGGAACTACGCGAAGGCGAGCCTGCCGCGCTACTGGAACTGGCTGCCGAGCTGGCGGAAACCCTGGCGTTGATGCCGTGTGACATCAGCAAGGCTGAGCGTGGCTATCGCCTGTACGACGCCAACAGTTACTCGCTGAGCCTGCCGGCGCCGGAGCTGACCCCGGAAACCCAACTCGACGACGCCTTCGCTGCGCTGAGCTGGCACTTGCTCGGCAGCAGCCAGCGTCTGGCTGAACAGTACCGTTTCAACGGCCACTGGCGCCTGTTGCTCGACTGGGTCGAGAACCTCGCGGAAATGCGTGCCCTGCTCAGCAGCCTCGGCCAGGCCGCGCCGCGTCAGTCGACCCACGACTTGCGCGTTGCCCTGGATGCGTTGCTGGAAGACTGGCGCCCGCTGGTGCAGGCCGGTATCGAAGACGAAGACGTGCGCAAAGCCGCGCCGGAGCAGTTCCTCGAAGAACTCGAAGACCCGCGCTGGGGCCTGTTCTCGCTGAGCACGTCACGCTGGTTGCTGGCCCGCACCTGGACCGCCGACCGCAACGTTCGTGGTAACCGTCAGGGCGGCGCGCAGTTGCACAGCTGGTTGCCACGCCTGTTGGGCGAAGAGGCCACGGCCCTGCAATTGCAGCGTTATCAGCAGCAGCCGGAAGATCTGGCTGAACAACTGCCGCGTATCGAGCGCATTCAGGTCTGGCTGCACCACGCACGTAACGTGCTGGAGATCCCGGAAATGGATCGCCTGTACGGCGAGCTGAACAAGCTGGCGCAACTGGCCAACGAACCGACGATCACTGACGAACTGCTCGACGCGCGCAAGCAGCAGGCGATTGCGGTTTACCAGAATCGCGCATGGAAAATGCTCCTGCGCATGTAACACCGCTAAAAGATCGCAGCCTTCGGCAGCTCCTACAGGGTGTACACCCGCCCCATGTAGGAGCTGCCGCAGACTGCGATCTTTTGCTTTATCGCA
>NZ_AKJR01000248.1:0-7003 GCF_000282235.1 Pseudomonas sp. GM24
AGGGCTAGGGTGAGGGGGCTTTTGAAGTTGTTTACTTCTTCAAGTCTTCGGCACCTTGCAGCGGCTCATCACCGAGCAACAGATCCTTGTCATGGCTCACCAGCTCTTCCTCGAACATGCGCCACACGTGATCATCCTGACTGCCGAGCAATTCGACAAACCGGCGACCTTCGACCTTGTCACCCAATTGACCGATGTAACGCCCGGTTTCAGTTTCGCTGCGGGTCAACACGATCTTGCGATCTTTCTCCGGCTGCGTCGGCGAAATCAGGTTCAACTCCAGTGTTTTCGGCTGACTGTCACCGCTCAAGCGCAAATCGACTTCACCGGTCACGCCATCCAGATGCACCGCCGCACGCATCTTCAGAGTCTGCGCCAACAGTTCACGGTCCAGCGAACGGTTGATGCCTTTGCCAGCCTCGTAATAGTTGTCGTTGACGAGGTTGTCCGGGTTGTTCACCGCGATGGTCACCATGGACAGGGTCAGGGTCACCGAACAGGCCAGAATCCCGATGATGATCCATGGCCAAAGGTGCTTGTACCAGGGACTTGCGGCGTTTGCTGCGGGCATGTTCAGTTCTCTCAACGGATTTGTGGGCCGATGAATCGGCTCTTGGCTTCAACGTGGACGCTGTCGTCATCGGCATCCTTGAGGAGGAATTTCACCTCGTTGGTGCTTGACGGCAGTTGTTCCGGTGCGCTCGACAACTCGACCGGCATGCTGACGATATCGCCGGCCGCGACCTTGATCTCGCGCTTGCCTTGCAGGCGCAGATCCGGCAAACCGCTGGCTTCCAGCACGTAGGTGTGGTCGCGCTGATCCTTGTTCATGATCTTCAGGCTGTAGACGTTTTCGATCCGGCCTTCAGCGTTTTCGCGGTACAGCACGCGGTCCTTGCTGACGTCGAAACCAACCAGCGAGCGCATGAAAAACGCGGTGACCAGCAGGCTGATCATCGCCAGCAGCACCACGGCGTAGCCGATCAGGCGTGGCCGCAGTTTATGGGTTTTCTGCCCGGACAGGTTGTGTTCGGTGGTGTAGCTGATCAACCCGCGCGGGTAGTCCATTTTGTCCATGATGCTGTCGCAGGCATCGATACACGCGGCGCAGCCGATGCACTCGATTTGCAGACCATCGCGGATGTCGATACCGGTCGGGCAGACCTGCACACACATGGTGCAGTCGATGCAGTCACCGAGGCCTTGGGCCTTGTAATCGATGCCTTTCTTGCGCGGGCCACGGCTTTCGCCGCGACGCGGGTCGTACGAAACAATCAGCGTGTCCTTGTCGAACATCACGCTCTGGAAACGCGCATACGGACACATGTAGATGCACACCTGCTCGCGCAACCAGCCGGCGTTGCCGTAGGTGGCGAGGGTGAAGAAACCGACCCAGAAATACGACCAGCCATCAGCCTGGCCGGTGAAGAACTCGAAGACCAGTTCGCGGATTGGCGAGAAGTAGCCGACGAAGGTCATGCCGGTGACAAAACCGATCAGCAGCCACATCGAGTGTTTCGCGGCTTTGCGCAGCAACTTGTTGGCGCTCATCGGCGCCTTGTCGAGCTTGATGCGCTGGTTGCGGTCGCCTTCGGTGACCTTCTCGCACCACATGAAAATCCACGTCCACACGCTTTGTGGACAGGTGTAACCGCACCAGACGCGCCCGGCATACACGGTGATGAAGAACAGACCGAACGCGGCAATGATCAACAGGCCTGAGAGCAGGATGAAGTCCTGCGGCCAGAAGGTGGCGCCAAAAATGAAGAACTTGCGCTCCGGCAGATTCCACCACACGGCCTGATGGCCGCCCCAGTTCAGCCAAACCGTGCCGAAATACAGCAGGAACAAGGCGGCACCGCCCATCATCCGCAGGTTGCGGAACAGGCCGGTGAAGGCACGGGTGTAGATTTTTTCTCTGGAGGCGTAAAGGTCAACGCTGTTGTTCGCGTTTTTGCTTGGTGGTGTGACGTCGTGTACCGGAATCTGATTGCTCATCATTGCATCCCACGGCAGTGGAAAAATGCCTCGGTCGATACGTGCCAACCAAGGTCAAAAAGGGGTGTTGCAGTGGCGCAATGATACGCCGGTCGCTCTGGGTCAAGGGTGCGACCTTTGGTCGCGTTGGGTAAAAAACCTGAATGGTGTAGCGAATGCAGTAAAGCCTGATGCAGGTCAATTGACTTGTTGAGTATGGACGGTTTTGGCGCAGCGGCTAATCCATTGTTGTTCAGGGCGGATCGGTTCGATGCGATTGCCACTGCAAGCCGTGAAAAAACCGGCCCGACTTGAGGGCGGCGAGCACGGAAGATGTCATCTTCAGGTTATCAATTGCACAAGATTCCGAATGAATAGTTAAAGGCGCAACGTTGAACATTGCTTTTTACATCAGGCATTGTTGTAGGTTTTTTTGTGTCGGAAACATATCTACTTGATTGTTGTGGCTTGGTGCTTTGAGGTTTTCTGTTTTTTCTAATAAGTTCTGTTGTCGCGAAAACGTGTTCGCGTGTATTTGATTAATTTAAATGGAATTATAAGTATGGCTTTCAATAAGTTTACAAGCATAGTGCTGGGGGTTTGTTTATGGGCTTCGGTCGTCTCCGCTCAGGCTGTGACTGGAACCCCGAAACACATGGTGTTTGCCTCGGATACTCAATATCCCTGGACCGACAAGACAGATAACCGTGATCCCGAATCCGACTCGGAATTCGAAGTTCGCTCCAAGTGGCTGGTCGACAGTCAACTTGCGAGTATTGCTGATTTCAGAAATCAGCATGGTTCGCAAGCCCAGGTGCCACTGATGATCAATGGTGATATAACCGCTTTCGGTCATGGCTGGCAGCGGTCTTTTATGAAAGATATGTTGAACAAGTACTTTAAGGGTGAGTACTTGTATGGCTTGGGTAATCACGATTATGAAAACAATGTTGATGATTGTTTTAGCAATAGCTGTGCGGCGGGAAGTATCGTCGAATTCAAGGAGCATCATGAAGGCAAGGTGGACAGCTTTGATCTGAATATCACCAGTGGATTTCTCGGCAAGACGTATTCCGGCAGTCTTGCCTACTCTAAAAATATCGGCGAAGTTCATATGGTTCAGCTCAATAACGAGCCGACTTACACCACACGGATCGCTCATCCACTGAACCCGACGACGTTTGAAATCAACCATGCACTGGACTGGCTCGAGAAGGACCTGAGACTGGCCCGAGCCTCGGGGTACGCGATCATCATCAATATGCACAAGCCGCTGGACCACAAAGGGACCCAGGCCCAGCAGAAACGCTTTCACGACATGGTCAACAAATATCAAGTGACGGCGATCTTTGCTGGCCATTTGCATAAGGATGGCGGTGATGCCTATTGGGAGGGGAGCGTGCCCATGTACCTGAGCGGCAGTACGTCTCAGCAAACCTATCTGATTGCCAGTTTTACCGAGGACCGCAAGCAGTTGCAGGTCTATCTGGTGAGGAACAATCAGTGGCGCAATCGAAAGCTGATCGATACCACGGCGGTGCATTCAATCTTTGCCAACCGTCCATGATCAAAGCCCCCGCCAGTGATCTGGCGGGGCTTTCGGATTCAGGGATTGGCAGAGGTCCATGGATTGATCAGATGCACGCCGCTGAGTTGAAAATCGGCAACATTACGGGTCACCAACGTCAGCCCATGTACAAGCGCGGTGGCGGCGATCAAGGCGTCGCATTCATTGCTGCGATCAGGCACATGCAACTGTGCGCAACGGGTAGCGACGGCGCTATCGACCGAGAGGATTCTTCCCGAAAATGCGGGTTTGACGTGACGCTCGAGCCAGTGACGCAGCCTTGCTCCTTGTGGCGGGTCACGGCGTTCGATGCGCAGAATGCCGGTTTCCAGTTCCAGCACGGTAATTGCCGATAGATACAGGCTGGCCGGGGCGACGCTGTTTGCCCATGTCACCACGTGCTGGTCGGCTTGGGGTTTTCGCAGCTCGGAAACGACATTGGTATCGAGTAGGAACATCAGGACAGATCCACGCTACGAGGAGTGATGACGGCGCGCTCGGTTTCGAATTCGATGTCAGACGCATTCGGCATGACCAGCAGATCGACGATGCTCGCCTGGCTACCGGTCAGCTTCTGGTACTCCTCAATGCTCAGCAGTACATGGGCAGGCTTGCCACGATCGGTAATGATGACCGGACCCTGATGCGCGGCTTTTTTCGCAGCGCTGGTGTCCTGATTGAATTCGCGGCTGGAAATGGTCGTGATGGCCATCATTTTTGGCCTCCAGTGATTCGGGTGTAGAAACGTTACTACCTTGAAGTTTGCGCTGCAATCGAAAAGGCGGGTTGCGGACGATCGGTTTATCACTGTCATAACGGCACCGGCGAAAGCGCCCCTGCCAGAAGGCAGGGGCGCTGGGTATTGGGCAAATTTTCGCTGTGTTTTGCTGCTCCGCGTCAGGGCAATCGCCCGCCGCCGAGACCGTCCAGACCGCCCCCGTTACCTGGATGGTCCATGGTGTCTGGCGATGTTGAGCGTGCGGGCGCAGCAGGCGTTTTTACCGGTGTTGCGTGATGATCAGGGCAGGGCTGCAAACGTTTTGGCAATGTGTTTTCGTCATTTTTTGACATGTAGGCTTCATCCTTGAAGGTTGACCCGATGCTGCTCATCGGGGTGATAAAAACCTACAGGGCACCTTTCCTCAGGTCTATTGAGCAAACGTTTCAAGTCATGAATGCCGGCATGAAAAAAGGCCCCGCCAATCAAGATTGGCGGGGCCTTTTCTGTTTCAAGCGATGGCCTTACTCGGCGTTCGCTTCCGGTGCTTTTTCACCGTGGGACAGGCTGTAAACATACGCCGCCAGCAGGTGCACCTTATCGTTGCCTTGCAGTTGTTCCTGCGCAGGCATCTGGCCCTGACGGCCGTAACGAATGGTCTGCTGCAGTTGCGCGAAGCTCGAACCGTAGATGAACGCACCCGGGTGGGTCAGGTCAGGCGCGCCCATGGCGGGAGTGCCTTTGCCGGCCGGACCGTGGCAGGCCACGCAGTTGGCGGCGAACAGTTTGCCGCCATTGGCCGGATCAGCCTTGGTGCCTTCCGGCAGTTTGCGCCCATCCAGATTGGTCACGACAAACGCTGCCACGTCGGCAACGCCTTGCTCACCAATGACTTCCGCCCAGGCCGGCATCACCGCGTGACGACCGCCCATGATGGTGGTCTTGATGGTTTCCGGCTCGCCGCCCCAGCGCCAGTCGGCGTCGGTCAGGTTAGGAAAACCGTAGGCACCCTTGGCGTCGGAACCGTGGCACACCGAGCAGTTGGAGGCGAACAGACGGCCACCCATCTTCAGTGCTTGTGGATCCTTGGCGACTTCTTCGATTGGCATGGCAGCGAATTTGGCGAAGATCGGACCGAACTTGGCGTCCGAGCGAGCCATTTCCTTTTCCCACTCGTGCACGCCGGTCCAGCCGGTCTGGCCGTTGGCGAACGCAGTCTGCTTGTCGTTATCGAGGTAGTTATAGCCCGGCAGCAGGCCTTTCCAGTTGCCCAAACCCGGGTACAGCACCAGGTAACCCAGGGCAAAAATGATGGTGCCGACAAACAGCATGAACCACCATTTCGGCAGTGGGTTGTCGTACTCCTCGATTCCGTCGAAGGAATGCCCGACCGTCTCGTCCGTCTGCTCGCTGCGCTGGCCCTTGCGGGTCGACAGCAGCAGCCAGGTCAGGGCGAAGATCGTACCGAGACTGAGGACTGTGACGTACAGACTCCAGAATGTAGTCATTCTTTGTTACTCCTAGAAGCTTGCTCGACGTGCTTGATGGCTTCGGGATCATCCGCGAAAGGCAGCAAGGTCGCGTCTTCAAACTCCGACTTGCGCTTGGGGCTGAACACCCACAGCGCCAGACCGATGAAGGCCACCATCACAACAACGGTGCCCAGGCCACGAATCATCCCGATATCCATCTAATTCACCGTTTGCTTTTGATGATGGTGCCCAGGCCTTGCAGATAGGCCACCAGCGCGTCCATTTCGGTTTTGCCCTTCACGGCATCCTGTGCACCGGCGATGTCTTCGTCGGTGTAAGGGACGCCGAGGGTGCGCAAAACCTCCATTTTCTTGGCGGTTTCCTTGCCGTCGAGCTTGTTTTCCACGAGGAACGGGTAAGCCGGCATTTTCGACTCAGGCACCACGTTGCGCGGGTTGTACAAGTGCGCACGTTGCCAGTCATCGGAGTAACGACCACCGACGCGAGCCAGATCCGGACCGGTACGTTTGGAACCCCACAGGAACGGGTGATCCCAGACGCTTTCACCGGCGACCGAGTAGTGGCCATAGCGTTCGGTTTCGGCGCGGAACGGTCGGATCATCTGCGAGTGGCAGCCGACACAACCGTTGGCGATGTAAACGTCGCGGCCTTCCAGTTCCAGCGCCGAACGCGGCTTCATGCCTTCGACCGGCTTGTTGGTGACGTCCTGGAAAAACAGCGGAACGATTTGGGTCAGGCCGCCAACGCTGACGGCGATGACCATGAAGAAGGCCAGCAGGCCAATATTCTTCTCGACAGCTTCATGCTTCATCAGTGAGCTCCAACGACAGCGATCTGGGCAGCGGCTTCGGCTTCAGCCGGGTTCGAGGCGCGCACGGTGCGCCAGACGTTGTAAGCCATCAGGAACATGCCGCTGGCGAAGAATGCACCGCCCAGCGCACGGACGATGTAGCCCGGGTGGCTGGCTTGCAGCGCTTCAACGAACGAGTAGGTGAGGGTGCCGTCGTCGTTGATTGCACGCCACATCAGGCCCTGAGTGATGCCGTTGACCCACATCGACGCGATGTACAGCACGGTGCCGATGGTCGCGAGCCAGAAGTGCGCGTTGATCAGGCCGACACTGTGCATCTGCGCACGGCCGAACAGACGCGGGATCATGTGGTAGATCGCGCCGATCGAGATCATCGCCACCCAGCCCAGAGCGCCGGCGTGTACGTGGCCGATGGTCCAGTCGGTGTAGTGCGAGAG
>NZ_AKJR01000249.1:0-5913 GCF_000282235.1 Pseudomonas sp. GM24
CGGGACGCTCTGCGTCCCAACAGCCGAACGCGGAGCGTCCGATGAGGCATTCCCACGCAGAGCGTGGGAACGATCTCTGGTGAACCAAAATCCCCGAATACCACTATCGGCGGTTTTTGCCTCACTGCCACATGACGGACGCATTACAACTCTAGGATTGGCCCCATCTGCTTGATGAGGTCTGTCCATGAATCCTGCCATCGCAACTGCCCTGACCAATCCCGGTGCGCCGATGAAAGTGCGCGGCGTGCAGAAACGCTTCGGCGCGTTCACTGCGCTGGATAACGTCTCCCTCGACGTCGCCGCCGGTGAACTGGTGTGCCTGCTCGGCCCGTCGGGCTGCGGCAAAACCACCTTGCTGCGCTGCATCGCCGGTCTGGAGAAGCAGGACAGCGGCGAGCTGTACCTCGGTGACCGCGACGTCTCGCATCTCGCCCCACAAGCCCGCGACTACGGGATTCTGTTCCAGTCCTACGCACTGTTCCCCAATCTGACGGTCGAAGCGAACATTGCCTACGGCCTCGCCGGCAGCGGTCGCGATGAAGTGCGCCGCCGCGTCGGGCAGATGCTGGAACTGGTCGGCCTCACCGGCAGCGAGAAAAAGTACCCCGGCCAGTTGTCCGGCGGCCAGCAACAGCGCGTTGCTCTAGCTCGGGCCTTGGCGCCGGCACCGTCGCTGCTGTTGCTCGACGAACCGATGTCGGCCCTCGACGCCCGCGTCCGCGAGCATCTGTGTACTGAACTGCGCCAACTGCAGCGCAACCTCGGCATCACCACACTGATGGTCACGCACAATCAGGACGAAGCCATGCTGATGGCCGACCGTATCGCCGTGATGAACAACGGCCGCGTCGAGCAGTACGCCACCCCGCAGGAAATCTACAACCGCCCGGCCACGCCGTTCGTGGCTGAGTTTGTCGGCCAGGGCAACTGGTTGCCGTTCCAGCGCAGCAGCGACACTCACGCGCAGGTCGGCGGGATGAATCTGCGCCTCAGCGACGGCAGCATCCAGCGCGCCTCGGGCCGTTTGTTCTGCCGCCCGGAAGCGATCAACGTCAATCCACCGGTGCACGAAGAGAACCTGTTCCCGGCCAAAGTCCGCGAGATCACCTTTCTCGGCAATCGCTGCCGCATGAGCTTCGAACTCGATCAGTTGCCCGGCCACGCCTTGCTCGCCGAACTCGCCCCGGAAGCCATGCCGCGCCTCGGCGCCCAGCAAATCATGGTCGCCTTGCCGCCGCGCAGCCTGCAGGTGTTTGCCTGATGAACAGCAACCTCGCGCTGCCGCTACCGCACAAGCAGGTGCGCCAGACTTCGAAAGCCGAGATCGGCGATCGCATTTTTGTCGTCGGCGGCAAAGTGCTCTTGCTGCTGTTACTCGGCGTCGCGGTATTGCTGCCGTTGCTGGCGATCTTCTGGCGTGGCTTCAGCAGTGAGGCCGGGCAGGGCGGTGGCTGGGTCGCGGCGAAGGAGTTGGTGACCAGCGAGAATTTCCACTGGCTGCTCGGCAACAGCCTGAAAGTGTCCCTCAGCGTCGCGGCCATCGTTGTACCGCTGGCTTACCTGTTTGCCTACGCCTTGCAACGCACGATGATTCCGGCCAAGGGCATCTGGCGCGGGATTTCCCTGCTGCCGCTGATGGCGCCGTCGATGCTGCCGGGCATTGCGCTGGTTTATCTGTTCGGTAACCAGGGCATGTTGCGCGGGCTGCTCTCGGACAACATCTATGGGTTCTGGGGGATTGTGCTGGGTGAAGTGATTTACACCTTTCCCCATGCGTTGATGATTCTGCTCTCGGCGTTGTCGCTGGCCGATGCGCGACTGTTCGATGCAGCGTCGAGCATGGGCGCCAGCCCGGCCAAGGCGTTTCGCAGCATCACCTGGCCGGCCACTCGCCAGGCTGTGTTTGCCGCGTTCTGTCTGGTGTTTACCCTGACCATCACCGATTTCGGTGTGCCGGTGGTGGTCGGTGGCGACTATCAAGTGCTGGCGCTGGAGGCCTACAAAGCCGTGGTCGGCCAACAACAATTCGGTCGCGGCGCGTTGATCGGCATGGTGCTGTTGCTGCCGGCGCTGTTCAGCTTCGGTGTCGATGCCTGGTTGCGTCGGCGTCACGGCGATTCCATGAGCGGTCGGGCGCAGGTGTTCAAACCGGCGCCGTCGAAGTTGCGCGATGGCTGCTATCTGGCGATTGTCTTGCTGATCAGCGCCGCGTTGATTCTGGTGTTCGGCATGGCGGTGTTCTCCTCCTTGGTAAAGTTCTGGCCGTACAACCTTTCGCTGTCGCTCAATCATTACCAGTTCAACGAAACCGCTGGCGGTGGCTGGCTGGCCTACAGCAACAGTTTGAAAATGGCGTTGGGCACGGCACTGATCGGCAGCGTGCTGATCTTTACCGGCGCTTACCTGATGGAGAAAACCCGCAGCCAACGCGGCCTCAACCTGGCGTTGCGCATGCTCAGTTTTGTGCCGATGGCGGTGCCGGGGCTGGTGCTCGGCTTGGGTTACGTCTTCTTCTTCAACCTCACTGGCAACCCGCTGCACGTGCTGTACGGGACGATGACGCTGCTGATCGTCTGCACCATTGCGCACTACCTGACCACTGCACAAATGACTGCAACCACCGCGTTGCGCCAACTCGACGCCGAGTTCGAAGCGGCTGCACTGTCGCTGAAGGCGCCGCTGTATCGGCATTACCTGCGTGTCACCGTGCCGATCTGCCTGCCGGCGCTGCTCGACATTGTGCGCTACCTGTTCGTCTCGGCGATGACCACCGTTTCCGCGGCGATCTTCCTCTACAGCCCCGACACCATCCTCGCGGCGGTGGCGGTGCTGAACATGGATGACGCCGGCAACGTCGGCGGCGCGGCGGCGATGTCGACCCTGATTCTGTTCACCTCGGCGGGCGTGTCCTTGCTGCTGGCGTGGGCTTCGCGCGGCTTGCTGCGCCGTTCTCAAGCCTGGCGGCAAACCGCGCCCGGTCACTGATTCCAACCCCGTTCAACTCATTACAGGAAAACGATCATGTTCAAGCCTATGGCCCTGGCCGCTGCTGTGCTCGCTACTTTCAGCCTGAATGCCTTCGCGGCAAAAACCGAGTTGACGGTGTACACCGCCCTCGAAGCCGAGCAGCTGAAGTCCTACAAAGAAGCCTTCGAAAAGGCCAACCCGGACGTCGAAATCAAATGGGTGCGTGATTCCACCGGGATCATCACCGCCAAACTGCTCGCCGAAAAGGCCCGTCCACAGGCTGACGCGGTGTGGGGCCTGGCCGCTTCGAGCCTGGCAATCCTCGACCAGCAAGGCATGCTGCAAAGCTACGCGCCGAAGGACCTCGGCAAGATCGGCGCGAATTACCGCGACGCTGCCAACCCGCCAGCCTGGGTCGGAATGGATGTCTGGGCCGCGACCATTTGCTTCAACACCGTCGAAGCCGAGAAGCAGGGCCTGACCAAGCCCGTGAGCTGGCAGGACCTGACCAAACCTGAGTACAAGGGCAAGATCGTCATGCCGAATCCGGCGTCGTCCGGCACCGGTTTCCTCGACGTCAGTGCCTGGCTACAAACCTTCGGCGAGAAACAGGGCTGGGCCTACATGGACGGTCTGCACCAGAACATCGGCCAGTACGTTCACTCCGGTTCCAAACCTTGCAAGCTGGCGGCGGCGGGCGAGTTTCCGATCGGGATTTCCTTTGAATATCCGGCGGTTCAGCTGAAGCGTCAGGGTGCGCCGCTGGACATCATCCTGCCGAAGGAAGGCCTGGGCTGGGAGATCGAAGCGACTGCGGTGATCAAAGGTACGCCGCATGAAGAGGCCGCGAAGAAACTGGCTGACTTCTCGGCGAGTGCTGAGGCGATGGATCTGTACAAGGAGAACTTCGCTGTCCTCGCGCAACCGGGTATCGCCAAGCCGCAGACCGAATTGCCGGCGGATTACGAGCAGCGCCTGATCAAGAACGACTTTGCCTGGGCCTCGAAGAATCGCGACGAGATTTTGACCGAGTGGCGCAAACGTTATGACGGCAAGTCCGAGAAAGTTGCGGCCAAGTAAATCTTCGTAGTCTGACCGGGCCTCATCGCTGGCAAGCCAGCTCCCACAGGGTTTTGCGGTGAACACGAATTTTGGGAACACCTCGATACCTGTGGGAGCTGGCTTGCCAGCGATGACGGCCTCTCTTTCAGAGCACCTCTAAATGACACAACACAAAGACCTGCTCATCGTAGGCGCTGGCATTCTCGGCCTATCGCACGCCTATGCCGCCGCCAAACGCGGCCTAAAAGTCGCCGTTTTTGAACGCACAGCCACGCCCCTCGGCGCCTCGGTGCGCAACTTCGGCCAGGCCCTGGTCACCGGCCAGCCTCCGGGCACCATGCTCGAACTGGCCAAGGCCAGCCGCGAGATCTGGGGTGATTGGGCGCAGCTCGCCGGTTTGCAAATCAAGCGCAACGGTTCCTATCTGTTCGCCCGCACTGAAGCCGAAGAACATCTGCTCGAAGCCTTCTGCAACGGTCGCGCCGTGGAACACGGTTACAACATCCAGTTGCTGCGCGGCGCTGCCTTGCGCGATCTGTATCACGGCCAGTTCCGCCACCACCGCGCCGCGTTGCACGGCATGGACGATCAACAGCTGTACTCACGGGAAGCGATTCCGGCACTGATCGATTATCTGCGCCGCGACCTTGGCGTGGATTTTCATTTTTCCACGTTAGTGCGCGACGTCGAACCCGGCCACCTGCACAGCACCGCCGGCAGCTTCACGGCGAAGCAGATCATCGTCTGCTCCGGCCACGATTATCAAACCCTGCTGGCCGAGCCGATCGCTGCGCTCGACCCGCAAATCTGTCGCCTGCAAATGCTCCGCGCCAAACCTGCGACCGAGCTGAATCTGCAACACGCCTTGCTCACCGGTTTGAGTTGCGTGCACTACGGCGCTTTCGCCGATCTGCCGGAAGCGGCGGCGGTGCAGGCACAGATCCTCCGTGAGCAACCGCACCTGCACGACAACGGCATTCACCTGCTGATCAGCCCGACGCCGTACGGCGAGCTGATCATCGGCGACTCGCACCATTACGGCAGCGACCCTTCACCGTTCAACGCCGAGCAAGTGGATAACTGGATGCTTGAACTCGCCGAGCAGACGCTGGGCTGCAAGGTGCAAGTGGTCGAGCGCTGGCAGGGCGTCTATGGTTCCCGGGGGCCGGGGCCGTTTTCGTTGCTGCGCCCGGCAGCGGGATTGAGTGTGGCGCTGATGCACACCGGTGTCGGCATGAGCGTCGGCCCGGCGCTGGCCGAGCGCAATGTTGCGCAGTCGCTGGAGGAAATTGAATGACAGCTCACGAGCAAGTCGTCGCGCGGGTATTCGGGCTGTACGAACGCTTTGGCACCAGTGATTACATCGGCGAACCGGTGTCGCAGATCGAACACATGTCCCAGACCGCCGAACTGGCGATCGCCGAAGGCTTCGATGACGAAGTGGTGCTGGCGGCGTTCTTTCATGACATCGGCCATTTGTGTGCCGAGGGCGCGGAGAATATGGGCGGTTATGGCGTGGTCAGTCATGAACGGCTGGGCGCGGATTATTTGCGTGAGGCCGGTTTCAGCGAGCGCATGGCGCGGCTGGTGGAGTATCACGTGCAGGCCAAGCGGTATCTGACGTTGCGTGAGCCGGGATATTTCGAGCGCTTGAGTGAGGCGAGTCGGCGGACGCTGGAGTATCAGGGCGGGGTGATGACCGCGGCTGAGGCGGATGTGTTTGAGCGGGATCCGTTGTGTGCGGTGAGTTTGCGGATGCGGCAGTGGGATGAGTTGGCCAAGGAGAGGGCGGTGCCGGTGATTGATCTGGCGGTGCTCAAGCGTAAGGCTGAGGTTTTGTTGTTGGCTGAGTGATTGTCTCCCTCACCCCAGCCCTCTCCC
>NZ_AKJR01000250.1:0-5976 GCF_000282235.1 Pseudomonas sp. GM24
CTGCGCAAATTGCGCCAGATGCTGCAAATGGCTTTGGTCGGTTTGTTGCGCGAACAGAATGACCAAACGCATCTCGACTATCTGGCGAAAGTCTTCACCCGCCTCGAAGCGCTGAGCGGTGATGCGCCCCTGAGCCCGCTGTGGCAAGTCGCCTCGGCGCTGGTCGAAGGCATGCGCGAGGGCGTGATCGCCAACAGCCCGGCGCTGCGCAGCCTGTTCAAGGACGCCGACAAAGAGCTCAAACGCCTGCTCGAACAAGGCATGATCGGGCTCAACCAAGTGCCCCCGGCAGAGTTGCTGAAAAGCCTGTTGTTCTATATTGCCAAAGCCGAACATCCCACCGGGCAGATGCTGACCATGAAAGATCGCTACTCCCTGGACGACGCGTTGCCCGACAGCGCGATGGTCGACGAAGAACGTGCGCGCCTGGCCGGCCCCGACCGCGATGCGATGCGCTCGGTGCTGGCAGCGCTGTGTGAGGAACTGGTGCGGGTCAAGGAACGCCTCGACCTGTTCGTGCGCAGCGACCGCCAGCACACTTCCGATCTGGAAAGCCTGCTGGCACCGCTGCGGCAGATCGCCGACACGTTGGCCGTGCTCGGTTTCGGCCAGCCGCGCAAAGTCATCATCGATCAATTGGCCGTGGTACTCAGCCTTGCCCAAGGCCAGCGCGAACCGAATGACGCGATCCTGATGGACGTTGCCGGTGCGCTGCTTTACGTCGAAGCGACGTTGGCCGGAATGGTCGGCACCGTCGAGCCGGAAAGCCCGGAAGATTCGCGCCTGCCAACCACCGACCTGACGCAGATCCACCAGATCGTCATCAAGGAAGCGCGCATCTGCCTGCAACAGGCCAAGGACATGATCGTCGACTACATCGACGCCGATTGGGATCGCCAGCAACTGCAACCGTTGCCGGCGTTGCTGACGCAGGTGCGCGGTGCGCTGGCGATGATTCCACTCAGCCGCGCGGCGAGTCTGGTCGAAGCCTGCAACGGTTTTATCCGCGAACATCTGCTGCTTGATCCGCACGAGCCGGGTTGGGAACAACTCGATCATCTGGCCGATGTCATCAGTAGCCTTGAGTACTACCTCGAACGCTTGAGTGACGACCCGCAGGCACCGGGCGAACAATTGCTGGACGTCGCGCAGAAGTCCCTCGCCAGCCTCGGGTTCTTTCCAAATGAACCGCATGTGCCCGTGCTCGACGACGTGCTCAGCCCCAGCGAAGCGCTGGTGATACAGGATATGCAGGCGCTCGACGATCCGGAAACCGTACAGTCGCTGGCCGACGTTCTGGCCAGCCCGGTTTCTGCGCTCAACCCGCCGGCGCTGATCACTCCCGGCAGCCTGATGCCGCCACCGGCCGATGAAGAGCCGGTCGACGATGAACTGCGCGAAGTTTTCCTTGAAGAGACCGATGAGGTCCTCGAAGTTCTCCACGAATACCTGCCGCGCTGGTCGGCCAATCCGCAGGATCGCGACGCGCTGACTGAGCTGCGCCGCGCTTTCCACACCTTGAAGGGCAGCGGGCGCATGGTCCGCGCGCTGATCCTCGGTGAACTGGCCTGGGCGGTGGAAAACCTGCTCAACCGCGTGCTCGAACAGAGCGTCGAGCCCGGTTCGGTGGTGCAGCAACTGCTCACCGACACGGTGTTGTTGCTGCCCGAGTTGATCAACGAATTCGCCACCAACAGCCAGCGTCAGCGCAGCGATGTCGATCAACTCGCTGCTCGCGCCCACGCCTTGGCCAAAGGCGATGAACCGCTGGCCGCCGAAGACGTCGACGATCTGGCGGCACTCGATCCGTTGTTGCTGGAGATCTTCCGCAACGAAGCCGAAACCCACCTCGCCAGCCTCAACCGTTTTCTCGATCAGGCCGCCGAGCATGTGCCGTTGCAGGCCAGTGACGAGTTGCAGCGCGCCTTGCATACGTTAAAGGGTAGCGCCTCGATGGCCGGCGTATTGCCGATTGCCGAACTCGCTGCACCGCTCGATCAACTGGCCCGCGAGTTCAAGGCGCACCAGTTGCCGCTGGACCTCGACGAAGTGGAATTGCTGCTTGAAGCCGAGGGCCTGTTCCGCGTCGGTCTGCGTCAGCTCAAGCATGATCCGCTAGCGCCGATTGTCGGTGCGCAGTCGCTGATCAAACGCTCGGAAACCCTGCTTGCCGAGCGTCTGGCGTCGATCCTCGATGCGCCCAATACCGGCCTGCGGGTCAAGCGCGATCCGCAACTGATCAATAACTTCCTCGCTCAAGGCATGGACATCCTGCTGGATGCTGAGAGCCTGCTACAGCGCTGGCAGCAACACCCCGGCGAGCGTCAGGAACTCAGCGCCTTGCTGGATGAACTGACCACCCTTGGCGAAGGCGCGCATTTGGCGGATTTGCTGCCGGTGGATGTGTTGTGCGAAGCCTTGCTCGATCTCTACGGCGCCGTGGAAGAAAGCAGCCTGGCGGTCAGCGAGCAGTTTTTCCAGGAAGCGCAGAACGCCCATGAAGCGCTGATCAACATGCTCGATGAACTGGCTGCCGGTCAGGAAGTCACGCCGCAGCCAGAGCGGATTCGGGCGTTGCATGATCTGCTCGATCAGAGCCTCGATCCTTCTTCCATGGGCCTGATTCGCAGCGATGGCAGCCGCACCCTGAGCATCCGTGAACTGGGCAGCGCCACCGCAGAGTTGCAGCAAAAGGCAATGGCGCTTGAGCCCGATGACGAGATTGTCGAGATCTTCCTCGAAGAGGCGGTGGACATTCTCGACAGCTCAGGCCAGGCCTTGCAGCGCTGGTTGAGCGACCCGGACAACACCGCGCCACTGTCCTCGTTGCAGCGCGATTTGCATACGCTCAAGGGCGGCGCGCGGATGGCCGAAGTCGAGGCCATCGGCGATCTGGCCCAAGAGCTGGAAAGCCTTTACGAAGGTCTGGTCGATCGTCGCTTCAACTACAGCGAAACCTTGAGGCGTCTGCTGCTCAAGAGTCATGAGCGTTTGGCGCTGCTGCTTGAACAACTGCAACAACATCAGCCACTGACCCCGGCGCAGGATTTGATCGAAACCCTGCGTCAGGTGCGTCAAGGCCAGGCCGTCAGCGAAACGCCCCAGCCAGCGGCCGATCACGACAGCGCTGGCCACGACCCGGAGCTGCTGGAGATCTTTCTCGAGGAAGGTTTCGACATCATCGAAAACTCCGGCGCCGCGCTGCTGCGCTGGCAGGCCGAGCCGGGCAATCGCCAGGAAGTGGAAACCCTGCTGCGCGATCTGCACACCCTCAAGGGCGGCGCGCGGATGGTCGAGATCGGCCCGATCGGCGACCTTGCCCATGAGTTGGAATACCTTTACGAAAGTCTCTCGACCGGGGCGTTGCAGCCATCGGCGGAGCTGTTTGCGCTGGTGCAGCGCGGTCATGATCGCTTGGCACAAATGCTCGATGGCGTGCGTGCCGGGCAACCGTGTCCGCCGGCGGATCGGTTGATCAATGCGATCCAGAATTTCAGTCACCCGGTGGCGGTAGAAACACCGCCAGTGCTGTCTGTTCCGGTTAAGACTGACGCGGCGCCGCCGGCTGCCGAGGCTGGCGCGGACATGGTCAAGGTCTCCGCCGAACTGCTTGATGAACTGGTCAATCTGGCCGGCGAAACCTCGATCTTCCGTGGTCGTATCGAACAGCAAGTCAACGACGCGCAGATCGCGCTGAACGAGATGGAAACCACCATCGAACGGATGCGCGATCAGTTGCGCCGTCTCGACACTGAAACTCAGGGGCGGATTCTCAGCCGCCAGCAAGTCGATGCCGAACGCCTCGGTTACGAAGAATTCGATCCGCTGGAAATGGACCGCCATTCGCAGTTGCAGCAACTGTCGCGGGCGCTGTTCGAATCCGCCTCTGACTTGCTCGATCTCAAGGAAACCCTCGATCGGCGCAATCACGACGCCGAGAACCTGTTGCAGCAACAGGGCCGCATCAACACCGAATTGCAGGAAGGCCTGATGCGCACGCGCATGGTGCCGTTCGAGCGCATGTTGCCGCGCCTCAAACGCATCGTCCGTCAGGTCGCTGAAGAGCTGAACAAAGACGTCGCCTTCGTCGTCGGCAACGCTGAAGGCGAGATGGATCGCAACGTCCTCGAACGCATGGCCGCGCCGCTGGAACACATGCTGCGCAACGCCGTCGACCACGGTCTGGAGTCCGCCGAGGTGCGGCTGGCGGCGGGTAAACCGGCGCAAGGGCAGATCAGCCTCGACCTGTCCCGCGAGGGTGGCGACATCGTTTTCGACATTCGCGACGACGGCGCCGGGGTTCCGCTGGAGGCGGTGCGGCGCAAGGCGATCAAACGCGGCATGCTCGCGCCGGAAGCCGAGATCAGCGACCGCGACGTGTTGCAGTTCATCCTCCAGCCGGGATTCTCGACCGCCGAAAAAATCACGCAGATTTCCGGGCGTGGCGTCGGTATGGACGTAGTGCACGAAGAGGTGCGGCAGCTCGGCGGCAGCATGAGCATCGATTCCGTGCCGGGGCAGGGCGTGCATTTCCGTATTCGCTTGCCGTTCACCGTGTCGGTCAACCGCGCGTTGATGGTGCAGTGCGGTGAGGATCAATACGCGATTCCGCTGAACACCATCGAAGGCATCGTCCGCGTGTTGCCGAATGATCTGGAAGCTCACTTTCGTGCTGATCCGCCGCGTTACCAGTACGGCGGCCAGACCTATGAACTGTGCTACCTCGGCGAACTGCTGAAAACCGCGCCACGGCCGAAACTGCTCGGCCAGAACCTGCCGTTGCCGGTGCTGCTGGTGCACTACAACGACCGGCGTATCGCCGTGCTAGTAGATACCATGGCAGGCACGCGCGAGATCGTGGTCAAAAGCCTTGGCGCGCAATTCGCGGCGGTGCAGGGCGTGTCCGGCGCGACGATTCTCGGCGATGGCCGGGTGGTGCTGATTCTCGATTTGCTCGCACCAATCCGCGCCATGCAGGCACGCATTGCGCCGACATCAACGCTGCCGGAGATCGACAACGAACCGCACAAACCACTGCTGGTGATGGTGGTCGACGACTCGGTCACTGTGCGCAAGGTCACCAGCCGTTTGCTCGAACGTCACGGCATGAACGTGCTGACCGCCAAGGACGGTGTCGACGCCATGTTGTTGCTCGAAGAACACATGCCCGACCTGATGCTGCTCGACATCGAAATGCCGCGCATGGACGGCTTCGAAGTCGCCACTCAGGTGCGCAACGACGAACGCCTGCAACACCTGCCGATCATCATGATCACCTCACGCACCGGGCAGAAACACCGCGACCGCGCCATGGCTATCGGCGTCAACGACTACCTCGGCAAGCCTTATCAAGAGTCGGTGCTGCTTGAAAGCATTGCCCAGTGGAGCAAGAAACATGCATGAGCGCCGGCATAATCAGCGCAGCAGCCAACTGACCGGGTTGCTGCTGCCGCTGGCGGATCGCAATCTGATCCTGCCTAACGTCGCTGTCGCTGAGTTGATCGATTACCAGGCCAGTGCCTTCGATCTGGACACGCCGCCGTGGTATCTGGGCAAAGTTACGTGGCGTGAGCGGCAGATTCCGTTGCTGAGTTTTGAATCGGCCTGCGGGCAGAAAATCGTCATTGGCGAGCGCGCGCGGATCGTGATTTTGAATGCGCTGGGTGGGTTGCCGGAGTTGAAGTTCATTGCACTGCTGGTGCAGGGGATTCCACGGTCGTACAAGCTTGATAGTCAGTTGAGTTATGTCGACGTGCCGTTGTGTGCGCTGGAGCAGGCGGCGGTGCAGGTCGGGGAACAGGTGGCTAAGGTGCCGGATTTGTTGGGGCTGGAGAAGTTGTTGGTGGAGGCGGGGCTGGTTCACTGATCCAGAATTTGTGTTGCTCTGACTGGCCTCATCGCTGGCAAGCCAGCTCCCACAGGGTTTTGTGTGGTTCACAGAATTCGAATACAACTCGGACACTGTGGGAGCTGGCT
>NZ_AKJR01000251.1:0-4084 GCF_000282235.1 Pseudomonas sp. GM24
AGCCTGCTCGCGATGGCGGTTTGTCAGCTAACTGTTACGGGGCTGACACACCGCTATCGCGAGCAGGCTCACTTCTACAGGAACGCAGCATTACTGCGCCAACCACCCACCATCAATATTCCACGCCGCCCCACGCACCTGACTGCCAGCTTCGCTGCACAAAAACAACACCAGTTCGCCCAGATGCTGCGGTGTCACGAACTCCAGCGACGGCTGTTTCTCGGCCAGCAAATCATGCTGCGCCTGCTGCGGATCGACACCCTTGGCTGCGCGGTCATCGATCTGTTTCTGCACCAGCGGCGTCAGCACCCAGCCCGGACAGATCGCGTTGCAGGTGACGTTACTGGTCGCGGTTTCCAGGCCGACCACTTTGGTCAAACCGATCACGCCGTGCTTGGCGGCCACATAAGCTGCTTTGCCGGTGGATCCGACCTGACCATGCACGGAGGCGATATTGATGATCCGCCCCCAACCTTTGGCGCGCATCCCCGGCAGGCTCAGGCGCGTGCTGTGAAACACCGAAGACAGGTTGATGGCAATGATCGAGTCCCAGCGCTCGACGGGGAAATCCTCCACGGCGGCGACATGCTGGATGCCGGCGTTGTTGACCAGAATGTCGACGCCGCCGAACTCGCGCTCGGCGTAATTGATCATGTCGGCAATTTGCGCCGGATCACTGACATCGGCCGGATGATGGCCGACCTTGCCGCCGAACCGGGCGACTTCGGCGATGACTTTCGATGCATCGCCAAAACCGTTGAGAATCAGATTGGCGCCAGCCTTGGCCAGGCTCAGTGCGATGCCCAGACCGATGCCGCTGGTGGAACCGGTCACCAGGGCGGTCTTGCCGGAAAGAGTCGTCATGAATACCTCACACAATGCCAGTGGCGTAGAAAGTGCCGATCACTACGAAAACCGCCAGGGTCTTGATCAGCGTAATACAGAAAATGTCTTTATAGGCTTCGCGGTGGGTCAGGCCTGTCACCGCAAGCAAGGTGATGACCGCGCCGTTGTGCGGCAGGGTGTCCATGCCGCCACTGGCCATCGCGGCGACGCGGTGCAGCACTTCCAGCGGAATATTCGCGGCGTGGGCCGCACTGATGAACTGCTCGGACATCGCCGCCAGCGCAATGCTCATACCGCCGGACGCGGAGCCGGTGATACCGGCCAAAAGGGTCACGGTGATGGCTTCGTTGACCAGCGGATTGGGGATTTGCTTGAGCCAGTCCGCCAGCACCAGAAAGCCCGGCAGCGACGCGATCACCGCGCCGAAGCCGTATTCCGACGCGGTGTTCATCGCCGCCAGCAATGCACCGCTGACCGCACTTTTGCTACCTTCGGCGAGCTTGCTGCGAATCGCCTGAAAGCCGAATGCCAGCACCATCAGAATGCCGACCAGCAAAGCCGCCTGCACGGCCCAGATCGCCGTCAGTTTGGCGATCTCGGTGGTGACCGGAGCCGCCATGCCCGGCAGCGCGAGGCTGTGGGTCTTGCCGTACCACTGCGGAATCCACTGGGTGAAGAGCAGGTTCATGATGCCCACCGCCAACAACGGCGACAGCGCAAGCCATGGGTTTGGCAGTTTCAGGTCTTCAGCGGTTTCCGGCTCATTGCGCAATTCAGTGCCGTAGCCTTCGCCAGCGCGTTGGGCCTTGTTGCGTTGACGTTGCAGAAACAGCATGCCGGCGCAGAACACGAAAATTGTACCGATCACGCCCAGCCACGGCGCCGCCCACGCGGTGGTATTGAAGAACGTGCTGGGGATGATGTTCTGGATCTGCGGGGTGCCGGGCAGGGCGTCCATGGTGAACGAGAACGCGCCGAGGGCGATCGTTGCCGGGATCAGCCGCTTGGGAATATTGCTCTGGCGGAACATCTCGGCAGCAAACGGGTAAACCGCGAAGACCACCACGAACAGCGACACGCCGCCGTAAGTGAGCAAGGCGCAGACCAGCACGATCACCAGCATCGCCTGTTTGGTGCCCAGCAAGCGAATGGCCGCAGCGACAATCGAGCGGGAGAACCCCGACAGTTCGATCAACTTGCCGAACACGGCGCCGAGCAGGAACACAGGGAAATACAGCTTGATGAACCCGACCATTTTTTCCATGAACACCCCGGTGAACGCGGGAGCGACGGCGGAGGGGTCGGTGAGCAGCACGGCGCCGAGGGCAGCAATCGGGGCGAAGAGGATAACGCTATAGCCACGGTAGGCAGCCAGCATCAGCAGCGCCAGGGCTGCCAAGGCAATGATCACACTCATGGTGTGTCTCTCCAGAATTGTTATTTTTGTGGGTGGAACGGGTGTGGGAGAGGTATTAGCGAGATCTGTGCCAGATATTTAAGGTATTGAAATATATGGATTTTATTGGTTGTGACTAAAGGTTTTCACCGGTTTCGTCTCCTTTTAGAGACTGAGTTAAACCGAAAAGATCGCAGCCTTCGGCAGCTCCTACAGTGCGAACGCGAATTTCCCCTGTAGGAGCTGCCGAAGGCTGCGATCTTTTGACCTTCAAATAACTGATCTAAAAAAAGAGATTGATGTCTCTTTATAGAGACTCAAGCAATCCCCAGCGCCACCATTTTCTTGTACAACGTCGACCGCCCGAGTCCCAGTCGAGCCGCTGCCTCGGGCACGTTCCCCGCACATTGCGCAAGAGCTGCCTGGATCAGTTGTCGATCAAAACGCTCCCGCGCCTGAGCGAATGTCTCTTCAGCCAGCGCCTCTATCGTCGGTACGGTCGCACGTTCAACCGGCGTTAACGTGCCAATCGCCGCGCGGATATCCTGCTCGGTCAGCATCAAGTCATCACTGAGCAACGCCGCCCGTTCCAGCACATTGCGCAGCTCGCGAATGTTCCCCGGCCAGGCGTGTTGCCCGAGCAGTTCGAGAGCATCACGGTGCAGCTCATGCTGACTGCGCAGCTCTTCAAGGATTGCTTCGCTGAGCGCCGGCAGATCATCGAGACGCTCACGCAATGGCGGCACCTGAATCGGCAACACATTGAGGCGATAGTACAAATCGGCGCGGAACTCACCGCGTTTGATCGCCGCTTGCAGATCGGTCGAGGTGGCGGCAATCACACGCACATCGCTCTGAATCACCTCGTTGGAGCCGACCGGTTCGAACTCCTTTTCCTGCAACACGCGCAGCAGCTTGCTCTGCAAGGGCAGCGGCATGTCGCCAATTTCGTCGAGAAACAACGTGCCGCCCTGGGCGATCTGCAGCTTGCCGGTGCGGCCCTTGCGGTCGGCGCCGGTAAACGCACCGGGTGCCGTGCCGAAAAATTCTGCCTCCAGCAGTGCCTCGGGAATCGCCGCGCTGTTGATGCTCACAAAGGCTTTGTGTGCCCGTGGCGAGGCACTGTGAATCGCCTGGGCCAGCAACTCTTTGCCAGTGCCGGTCTCGCCGAGCAGCAACACCGGCGACTCGGCGCTGGCACTGCGTCGGGCACGGCGTTTGACTTCGAGGCTGGCGGCGCTGGTGCCGATGAAATGGGCGAAATTGTACTTGGTCTGTCGGGCGCGCAGCAGAGAACGGGTCGAGGCCAGTTCTTCCTGCATGCTCAAGTAGCGTTTGAGCATCGGCGACAGCGTGCGCAACTCGTCGAACAGGGCAAATCCGATCGCGCCGATCACCGTGCCGGCGTCGTCATGGATCGGCAGGCGCATCACCACCAAAGGCTCTTTTGGCGTGTCTTGCATGTCCAGCAGAATAGGGCGACCGGTACGCACCACCTCGCGCAAAAGACTGCCGGGGATCACGCTCTCACACGGCTTGCCGATCGCGCCTGCTGCCGATTCAAGACCGAAACGCCGGGCGTAACGCTCGTTCATCCAGACGATGTTGGCATCGCGGTCGACAATCACCGTGCCTTCGCTGGACTGCTCGATGATCTCGAACAGCGAACGGATCGCGAGGGTGCGAACCCGTTGGTAGTCCTTGAGGCTTTCGGTGGTGTTCATCTGGCGGCTGGTCCGGAATTTGAGTTGTTGATGCGGGCCTCTTCGCTGGCAAGCCAGCTCCCACAGGGTTCTCGGTCGTTCACACCTGTTGTGTACACCGCAGCCCCTTGTGGGAGCT
>NZ_AKJR01000252.1:0-9718 GCF_000282235.1 Pseudomonas sp. GM24
AGGGTTTTGTGATCACATTCAGACAGTGCCAGGCCCAGGATTTCTTAGCTTAAATAATTCAATGATTTCCCGTTCACGCAGCGCCTTACCACCGCTGCACCCTGCTATGAACGGCCTCACCTGGCTCCCTCGGCTCAGGTGAATTCTCAGGCGCCTTCGGGCGCCTTTTTTTGTGCGCTCACATCAGCGACCAATCTTGCAGGATCCGATAGCGCCCCTTGTGCGATTCGAACAGGGCGAAGCGTTCGGCACGCAGGAAAAACTCCGGTGGCGTAGCGGATTCCGGCTCCGGCGCACGGTAGTCTCTAGCCAACGTCAGGTGCGGGCGAAACTCGCGAGACGTCTCTTCAAAGCCAAACGGCAACATCGCCTGCTCCAGCGCGTAGACCAAGCGCAGCAACGCCTGCGGAGCCTGCTCCGGCGCCAGCGACAACACCCCGGCGCGATGCCAGACCTGCAAGTGGTTCAACGAAATCTTCAACGCCTCTCCCGGCGTGCGCACTTGTCCAGCCGCCTCGCAGACGTCGTTGATCTGCGCCAATGGCACCGCGCCGAGAAACAGCAGCGTCAGGTGAAAATTGTCCGCCGGCACCGGCTTACCGGTGCGCAACCCCAACTCCCCGCGCCACTGAGCGATCGCCTTGCGTTGCGCCGGCGGGCAATCGAGGGCGAAAAACAGTCGCTTCGCTTCATCGGTCATGGCCCTGCTCCCCTGTTTATCCTGATCCGCCGGATTCTACACAGCCTGAACTGACGACTCGTCACGGGAAGCTATAGTTCAAGGATTGCCATCAACGGAGGGCGCCATGCGCGAGATCCTCAGCAAAGAACCGTGGTGGGCGCGACCACCGCATCCCGGGCAGGATGAAAAGGAGCTGGAATGGGGCTGGCTGGTGCATTACAGCGAGGGTGAGCCGCGTTTCGAGTTCGTCCGCGAGCGGCCCACTGACGAACAGATTCGCGAGCGCAAAAGCTGCCGCATCACCCCCTCACCCGAGTGAACACAGTACCTGTAGGCCTTCGCCTGCTCGCGATAGCGGCAGGTCTGCCAAGCCAGCTCCCACAGGGTCGTGCGGTGCGCCCACCATTGCTGGTTTCACACAAAACCTGTGGGAGCTGGCTTGCCAGCGATAGCGGTAGGTCAGGCAATGATGATTTTGAATGTACGGGCGCCATCGCGAGTAGACGAAAGCCTACAAGAGATTTTGCGCAGGCCTCAGGATTCAAGAATGTTCTTGAAACCACCAAAGATCATGCGTTGGCCATCGAACCCCATCGGATTGACGTCCGGTTGCATGCGCGGGTCGTCCATCATTTTTGCCATGCCGGCATCGCGGGTGGCTTTGTCCGGCCAGATCAGCCAGCCAGATGAAACTGTTTCGCCTTCCTTGAGCTTTACCGCCATCGGGAATGACGTGACCTTGCCCTCCGGCACGTCATCGCCCCAGCACTGAACCACGTCCTGTGCGCCGTATTCCTTGAACAGTTTCGCCGCGATTTCACAGTGTTTTTTGTACTGCTCACGATTGGCGCTCGGCACCGGTGCGACAAAAATATCGATGTAAGCCATGATCACTCTCCTTGCATGTTGGTTTCGATCTGCTGGTTAGTCGATTGCGGTGGCTGCCATTCGACAGGATTCACGCCGAAGCCGACCGACGGCTCATCGCCCCCACCCAGATTGCGCTCGACCTGCCCGGCCATGTGCAACGTGCCGGCCATGACGCCAGTCGTCGGGTTCTGCACCAGTTTCATCCAGGCCTTGTCGAAGGTGCTGCCCAGACTGCTGCGGATCAGCGCTTCGCTGTCAGGGCGGTCATTGGCCTGAATGATCGCGCGAATGCCGGCCACACCGACCGAAATCAGTCCGCCAGCCAGTTTTCCAGCCGCTGCTGCGACTGCGCTGGCAGCCCCACGCGGGGCCATTTCCGCTTCCATCCGCTGACTGGCGCGCTTGGCCACCGGGGCCATGCCGGCATCGGTCGAGGCAATCCCCTTTGCGCCGCCCTCAGTGTGGATCTTGTCGATCAGCGCAGCGTAGGCCGGCAGCGTATTCAGCGGCTCGGTGCTGATGACCTGAAACAGCGAGGCATCCCGCGCCGGTGGCGGGCCAAGCGCAATGGCCGGGACTTTCTGCAAACGTCCATTGAGCTGACCAACGGGCACACCATGACGTTGGGCGATGAGCGGCATCTGCTGCGCCATCAACTGCGCATAGAACGCCGTGGCCTGACCAAGAATCGCATCCGGATCGATCTCCACCGCCACCGGCGCCAGCACCCTTTCCTGATATTGCTCAAGCAGATACGCCGCCAAGCGCTTGGCCGACGCATCTTGCTCGCCGCCGGCATTGATCGTGTACCAACTGACTTTCATCGACAGCCATTCCTGGGTCCAGTAGCTGCTGAACCACGGGATGAAATTTTCTTCAGTTTGCTGATAGACCCGAGTGCGCCAATGTTCCATCGAGCCACGGGCGAAGACTTTTACTTGCTCGGTGGACTGCTGCGAGGCGCTGACGATTTCCCGGTCGATCTGCTGCCAGGTGGCAGGCGACACCACCACGGCCTGCGGCGCTGACACCGGGGCCCGCGCCGAGGTGGCGCAGCCGGCCAGCAACAACAGTGCGGCGACGAACAGCGCACGCGGGTTCACGGTAGCGGTGTCCTTGAGATGAGTGGGATGCAGATTTGAGTATAGGTGGGTCAATTGAGCCTGATGTTGGAAGTACCGGCCTCATCGCTGGCAAGCCAGCTCCCACAAGGATTTCCAGCGGCCGCAGATTTTGTGATCACCTCAGAACCTGTGGGAGCTGGCTTGCCAGCGATGAGGCCATCAGCAACACCCAAAAAACCCCAACCATCACTGCCATCGATATTCACCATCGCCACGATTGCCTTCCGCCCACCGCCCATCAAAGGCACGATTGAGCCATCCGAAACACAGCGAGGAGTTCACAACATGATTCACACCCACGTCACACTCTCCGTGAGTTTCCCGGTGTTCGGCAGCAACTATTACGACCAGCACGCCGTGTCGCACAAAGCGCAGGCACTGGTGTTCAACGAAGATTTCGAAGATCTGTTGATGCCCGCTGCGACCAATCACTTCAGCAATGAAGTGGTCGGCATCAACGATCAATTCCGTTTTCTGAGCGACATTCTCGCCACCCATTTGCTGGACATCGAGGCCTCCGTGCCTGCGCGATCCAGCGTCCGGGCGAGCGCTCACTTTTCTTGAGTATCGAGGGCTAAACAAAGAGGGCGTCCCATCGCGGGACGCCCTCTTGCGTTCAATCAGTCATCATCCCGATCACGATAGTAACGACGCCCGTCGCGGCGATCATCGCGGTCATCCCAGCGCCGGTCATGGTCGTAATTGCGGCCATGATCGCGGTCGTAATGCCGGCCATGGCGGTGGTCATCATCAAAATCCGCGACACAGCCGCCGAGCAATACGGCGGCGGTCACGGTCAGCAGCATCGTTGTAGCGCGCTTCATTCAATACTTCCCTAAAACCAAGGTCTTGACGACGGAGTCGGCGACGCTGCCCGCGCCATCAGGACGCGGTGCGCGCAGCCGCAGATACGACCGGGCAAAACGCCGTTGATTCACTGGCCACTAGCGACCGTTTGTCGCCCCGTACGCGCTGCCCGAGCGGCGGCGAAATGCCACCTATACTGCTTGCAACCTAGCCCCACGCAATGGATCTGCGCCCTCAATAACAACAAGCAGAGGTGGACCATGGTCTGGCAGCAAATTTACGACCCGTTCGGCAACCCGGTGATCTCCACGCTCATGGCCGCCGTACCGGTGGTGGTGATGCTAGCGGCACTGGCGTTTTTCCACGTCAAGGCGCATCTGGCAGCGTTATTGGCGCTGGCTTCCGCCCTTCTCATATCGATTTTTGCCTTCGGCATGCCGGCGAGCATGGCTGGCTCTGCGGCGTTGTTTGGCGCGGCCAATGGCTTATTGCCGATCGGCTGGATCGTCCTCAACATCATCTTTCTGCATCGCCTGACCACCGAGAACGGCTCGTTCAAAGTGCTGCAGGACTCACTTGCGCGCATCACTGATGATCGACGTTTGCAGTTGCTGCTGATTGCGTTCTGCTTCGGTGCATTTTTCGAAGGTGCGGCGGGATTCGGCACGCCAGTGGCGGTGACTGGGGCGATTCTGATCGGCCTCGGCTTTTCGCCGCTGGCCGCATCCGGCTTGGCACTGATCGCCAACACCGCGCCCGTGGCTTTTGGCGCACTAGGTACGCCGATCATCACACTGGCCAAAGTCACCGGGCTGGATGAAATGGAGCTTTCGATGATGGTCGGTCGGCAGTTGCCGTTTTTCTCGGTGCTGGTGCCGTTCTGGTTGATCTGGGCATTCGCCGGGTGGCGCAAGATGCTCGAGATCTGGCCGGCGATACTGGTGGCCGGGGTGAGCTTCGCGATCCCGCAATTTCTGGTGTCGAACTACCACGGGCCAATGCTGGTGGACGTGATCGCCGCGCTGATTTCCATGGCCTGTCTGACGCTGTTTTTAAAGGTGTGGAAACCGGCGACCATTCACACCTCCGCTGCGCTTTCGGGGCGCGTAGACAACTCCAAAGTCGATGAAGAAAAAATCACTGCCAGCGCCGCGTTCAGCGATCAGGCGCGGCCGGCGGTGATGCGCGCGTGGATGCCGTGGATCATCCTCACCGTGTTTGTGTTTGCCTGGGGCACGCAGGGCTTCAAGAATATGTTCGACACCCGGCCGGCGATTGATCCGGTAACCCAGTCGGCCAAGCTTGATCCCGCCGGCAAACCGCTGCGCGAGGCCAACCCGATTTTCGCCCCGGCGGTGACCTTCACCACGCTGCACCTGCAAATCGAAAAAGTCCCGCCGGTGGTCGCGGCACCGAAGGCCGAAGAAGCGGTGTACAAATTCACCTGGCTCACCGCTACCGGCAGCGGGATCTTGCTGGCGGCGATTGTCGGCGGTTTGCTGATGGGCTATTCGATTCCGCAACTGATCAAGCAATACCTGCGCACATTGTGGGTGGTGCGGTTTTCGCTGATCACCATTGCGGCGATGCTGGCGCTGGGGTTTCTCACGCGCTACTCCGGACTCGACGCGACCATGGGTCTGGCGTTTGCCGCGACGGGGATTTTCTATCCGATGTTCGGCACGCTGCTCGGTTGGCTGGGTGTGGCGTTGACCGGCTCCGATACAGCGTCAAACGTATTGTTTGGCGGCTTGCAGCGGGTGACTTCGGAACAGCTCGGGATCAGTCCGGTGTTGATGGCGGCGGCCAACAGCTCTGGCGGGGTGATGGGCAAAATGGTCGATGCGCAATCGATCGTGGTCGCCTCCACCGCGACCCGCTGGTATGGGCATGAGGGCGAGATTCTGCGCTACGTGTTCTTCCACTCGATCGTGCTGGCAATTCTGGTCGGCGGGCTGGTGACATTGCAGGCGTATGTGGCGCCGTTTACCTCGATGGTGGTCGGCGGGCATTGAGACTGGATGATCTGGCCCCATCGCTGGCAAGCCAGCTCCCACAGGAACTCATGCTGTAAACAAAATTTCGTTCACAACATCGAAACCTGTGGGAGCTGGCTTGCCAGCGATGAGGCACTGACATTCAACACTCATGTTGACGGACAAGACGCCATCGCGAGCAGGCGAAGGCCTACAGTGGATTGTGTCGTACCGTCGATTAATGAGCCACACGCATAACTCTATAGCGAAAATCCGACAAAACCTTTTCCTCTTCCCGACAGTCACTCCTTAACGAGACCGGCGATGACGCTGGCTGCCCGCTTGGGCCATCCACGACCCTGCTGCCCTGATGAAGAGAGAAAAGGAATCGAACCATGACGATTTCCCGACGCGGATTTCTGATCCTCGGCGCCGTGACCGCCACCGCCTTCGCGATGCCGCCGTTTATCAGCCTCAAGGCCTACGCGGCCAATCTGGAGCAACCGGCCATGAGCAAAGTGACGATCAACGTCAACGGCAAGCCGCGTGCGCTTGACGTCGACACCCGCACCACCCTGCTCGATGCCCTGCGCGAGCATCTGCACTTGACCGGCAGTAAAAAAGGTTGCGACCACGGCCAGTGCGGCGCCTGCACGGTGATCGCCGATGGTCGACGCATCAATTCTTGCCTGACCCTGGCGGTGATGCATGAAGGCAGTGAGATCACCACCATCGAAGGCCTCGGCATGCCCGACAATCTGCACCCGATGCAGGCCGCGTTCATCAAGCATGACGGCTATCAGTGCGGTTATTGCACGCCAGGCCAGATCTGTTCGGCGGTGGCGGTGATCAAAGAGATCCGCGACGGCATTCCCAGCCACGTCAGCCCCAGCCTGACCGAGCAACCGCAACTGATCGCCAGTGAGTTCCAGGAGCGCATGAGCGGCAATATCTGCCGCTGCGGGGCTTACTCGAACATCATTGAAGCGATCACTGAAGTCGCAGAGGTGCCGGCATGAGACCGTTCAATTACAGCCGCGCCGACTCCCCCGCCGCTGCCGCTGCGCAAGCGTTACAGGTCGAAGGCGCACGCTTCATCGCTGGTGGCACCAACCTGCTGGATTTGATGAAGCTCGACATCGAAACCCCGCTGCATCTGATCGACGTCAATCACCTCGGCCTGGATCAGATCGAAGCCACCCCCGAAGGCGGATTGCGCATCGGCGCACTGGTGCGCAACACCGATCTGGCTGCCGATGCGCGCATCCGCAAAGACTACGCCCTGCTCTCCCGCGCGTTGCTCGCCGGGGCTTCCGGGCAGTTGCGCAACATGGCGACCACTGCCGGCAACCTGCTGCAACGCACGCGCTGTCCGTACTTTTACGATACGAATCAGGCCTGCAACAAACGCCAACCCGGCAGTGGTTGCGCAGCGATCGGCGGGATCAGTCGGCAACTGGGGATTATCGGCGTCAGCGACGCGTGCATCGCCACACACCCGAGTGATATGGCGATTGCCATGCGTGCCCTCGATGCGCAGATTGAAACGGTGAAACCCGATGGCACGACACGCAGCATCGCCATGGCCGATTTTCATCAATTGCCGGGCACCACGCCGAACATCGAAACCAGCCTGACGCCTGGCGAGTTGATCACCTCGGTGACACTGCCCGCGCCCGTCGGCGGCACCCACGTTTATCACAAGGTGCGAGATCGCTCGTCCTATGCGTTCGCGCTGGTCTCGGTCGGCCTGATCCTGCAAAAGGACGGCAGCGGCCGCATCGCCGTCGGCGGTATCGCGCCGAAACCATGGCGGGTTGAAGCCGCCGAAGCGTTGCTGCCCCAAGGCGCCAAAGCCGTCAGCGCACGCCTGCTGGACGGCGCCACGCCGACCCACGACAACCAATTCAAACTGACCCTGGTCGAGCGCACGCTCGGTTCGGTGTTGGCGCAAGCGAGGGATGAAGCATGAAATTCGACACGCCCGCCACCACCAACCCGATCGACCAGTTGAAGGTCGTCGGCCAGCCCACCGACCGCATCGAAGGGCCGTTGAAAACCTGCGGTCAGGCGCCTTACGCCTATGAGCAGCATGAAGCGGTGGCCAATCAGGCTTACGGCTTTATGGTCGGCTCGGCCATCGCCAAGGGGCGCATCAACAATATCGATCTTGAACAGGCGAAAGCCGCGCCAGGTGTGCTGGCCATCGTCACCGCCGCCAACGCCGGCAAACTCGGCAAAGGCCAATACAACGCCGCGCATTTGTTGGCCGGGCCGGAGATTCAGCACTACCACCAGGCGGTTGCGCTGGTGGTTGCCGAGACCTTTGAACAGGCGCGCGCCGCTGCGCAAATGGTCAAGGTCGACTACGTCGCGGCCAAAGGCGAATTCGATCTCGCCAGCGTGCGCGACCAAGGCGTCGAGCCGAAAGACGAATTGCCCGACGTCAGCCACGGTGATTTCGCCAAGGCATTCGCCGCCGCGCCGGTGCAGTTCGATCAGACGTACACCACGCCGGATCAGTCCCACGCGATGATGGAGCCGCACGCCACGTTAGCGGCTTGGAAAGGCGATCAACTGACCTTGTGGACATCGAACCAGATGATCGCCTGGAGCGTCGACGACATCGCCACTACGCTTGGTTTGCCTAAAGAAAAAGTCCGGCTGATTTCGCCGTACATTGGTGGAGGTTTCGGCGGCAAGTTGTTCATTCGCGCCGATGCGATTCTTGCCGCCCTCGGTGCGCGCATGGCTGGCAGACCGGTGAAAGTCGCCCTCGCCCGCCCGCAGATCGCCAACAACACCACCCACCGCCCGGCGACGATTCAGCGCATTCGCCTGGGCGCGACAGCGGACGGCAAACTCACCGCGATCGCCCACGAAGGCTGGTCGGGCAACTTGGCTGAAGGCAAGGTCGAGGTCGCGGCGCAACCGAGTCAGTTGTTATACGCCGCTGAAAATCGACTAGTGAGCATGCGCCTCGCGCCGCTGGATCTGCCCGAAGGCAACGCCATGCGTGCACCTGGTGAAACGCCGGGGCTGATGGTGCTGGAAATCGCCATGGACGAGATGGCCGAGCAGCTAAAGCTTGATCCGGTCCAGTTCCGCATTCTCAACGACACCCAGGTCGACCCGGTGAAAACCGAGCGGCCATTCTCGCAGCGGCGCCTGATCGAATGCCTGCAAACCGGCGCGGAGAAGTTCGGTTGGGACAAGCGTAATGCGCAACCGCGAACACGGCGTGAAGGTCGCTGGTTGATCGGAATGGGCGTGGCAGCGGCGATCCGCAACAACCTGCTGGTCAAGTCGGGCGCGCGGGTGCGGCTGGAGCGTGACGGCAAAATCACCGTTGAGACTGACATGACGGATATCGGCACTGGCAGTTACACGATCATCGCGCAAACAGCCGCTGAGATGATGGGTGTTGGTTTGAAGGATGTGAGCGTGCATCTGGGCGATTCGAGCTTTCCAGTGTCGGCAGGTTCCGGCGGACAGTTCGGCGCCAACTGCTCGACCGCCGGGGTATATGCCGCGTGCATGAAGCTGCGTGAAGCGGTGGCGGGCACGTTGGGCATGGCGGTGGATCAGGCGGAGTTTGTCGACGGTCAGGTGCGGGTTGGCGACAAGCACGTGCCGCTGCGCAATGCGGCGCAAAATGGCGTTATCGTGGCCGAGGACAGCATCGAATTCGGCGACCTTGCCAAGCAGTATCAGCAATCGACGTTTGGTGCGCACTTCGTTGAGGTTGCGGTGGATGCCGCGACCGGTGAAGTGCGTGTCCGCCGGATGTTGGCAGTGTGTGCGGCCGGGCGGATTCTCAACCCGAAAGCGGCGCGCAGTCAGGTGATTGGCGCGATGACCATGGGCGTCGGTGCGGCGTTGATGGAAGAGTTGGCGGTGGACAAGAAGCTGGGGTTTTTCGTCAACCATGATCTGGCCGGGTATGAAGTGCCGGTGCATGCCGATATTCCGCATCAGGAGGTGATTTTCCTTGATGAGACTGATCCGGTGTCTTCGCCGATGAAGGCCAAGGGGGTTGGTGAGTTGGGGATTTGCGGGGTCAGTGCAGCGGTGGCGAATGCGATTTACAACGCCACGGGGGCTAGGGTGCGGGAGTATCCGATTACGCTGGACAAGATCTTGTCGTCGTTGCCGGAGATGATCTGAATGACCTGAAAAAGCCCCTCACCCTAGCCCTCTCCCAAAGGAAGAGGGGACCGATTCGGGGATATTTGAGGGCTGCACCGACGTGAACGTCT
>NZ_AKJR01000253.1:0-6962 GCF_000282235.1 Pseudomonas sp. GM24
TGGCGATTATGGATTCGGTGAAAAGCGTTCAAGTCGGTGTACTTCGTCAATATCCCCCAATCAGTCCCCTCTCCCTCTGGGAGAGGGTTAGGGTGAGGGTGCTCTTGGCTTTTCAGACCTTGAACTGATTGATCAACCGCCGCTGCTGCTCCGCCAGTTTGGTCAGATCCGCGCTCGCCGAACTCGACTCATCCGCGCCACCCGCCACTTCATTGGCCACTTGCCCAATGTTGATCACGTTGCGGTTAATGTCATCCGCCACCGCACTCTGCTCTTCCGCCGCACTAGCGATCTGCGTGTTCATGTCGTTGATTACCGATACCGCGTGAGTAATCGTCTCCAGCGCTTGAGCCGCTTTCGCCGCGTGCTGCACGCTTTCATCAGTGCGGTTCTGGCTGTCCTCCATGACCCGCACGACATCGCGGGTGCCCTGTTGCAGTTGCTGGATCATGGACTGGATTTCTTCAGTGGCTTTCTGGGTTTTCTGCGCCAGATTGCGCACTTCATCCGCCACCACGGCAAAGCCGCGACCCTGCTCACCGGCACGCGCCGCTTCAATCGCCGCGTTCAGCGCCAGCAGATTGGTCTGCTCGGCAATCCCGCGAATCGCCGTGAGAATCGCGTTGATGTTCTCGCTGTCCTTGGCCAAGGTCTGCACCACATCGACAGCCTTGCCGATTTCCAGCGCCAACACGCCAATCGAATCGGACGTGTCACGCACGATCTGCATGCCCTGACTCGCCGCCTGATCGGCATGGCTGGCCGCTTGCGCAGCCTGCGTAGCGTTACGCGCGACGTCCTGGGCGGTGGCGGTCATTTCCTGCACCGCCGTGGCGACCTGATCAATCTCGGCCATCTGTTTCTGAATACCGATGTTGGTGCGAATGGCAATGTCGGCGGTGTGTTCCGAAGAATCGCTGACGCTCTGCACCGACGTCACCACTTGGGTGATCATCGCCTGCAATTTAGCGAGGAAGGTATTGAAGCCCTTGGCGATCGAGCCCAATTCATCGCTGCGATCACTGCTCAAGCGTCGGGTCAGATCACCTTCACCCTGAGCAATGTCATTGAGCATCGCGACCATTTGCTTCAGCGGTCGGGCGATGCCGTGGCCGACCAGCCAGATCACCAGCAAGCCAATGCCGGCGATGATCAGGCCAACCATGGCCATGCCGAACGTGTCGGACTTGCGTTGCGCATCGAGGTCGGCCTGCAGTTTTTGCAGATCAGCCATCACCGCGTTGAGCGGCAGTTGCAACATCAACGTCCAGCGCGCGTCGGTCTGGCCGATGCCGAATGGCAGGTACAACTCGATGCGCCCCTTGTCCTTGTTCACCGAGTAAGTCACTTCGCCGCGCTTGAGATTGGCCATGTTGGCGGTTTGTTCGGCGTCGAGGATGTCGCTGACTTTTTCGCCGAACTTGCTCGGGTCTTTGGTGTAGGCAACGATCCGCCCGTTACCGCCAATCAGCGCCATTTGCCCGGCGCCGCTGTACAGCTTCTGGTTGGCGCCGAGGAGCATTTCCTGAATGAAGTTCACCGACAGGTCGGCGCCGACAATGCCCTGGAAAGCGCCGTTGAGCATGATCGGCTCAATAAAGGAGGCGAGCATGACGATCTTGTCGCCGACCTTGTACGGCGCCGGATCGATCACGCAGGCTTTCTTGGTTTCCTTCGAGCACAAGTAGTACTCGCTGGCGCGCACGCCGGTGGACAGGGTTTTCTGGTCGTCGACGTCGACCAGTTTGTCCAGGCCGAGGGTGCCGTCATCGTTGCGGAACCACCACGGCAGGAAGCGCCCGTTGGCGGCATCGATACCGACCACGCTGGTGCCGACGTAGGCCGCGTCATTGTGGTCCAGGGCGTTCTTTTCCCAGCCGATGTAAGTGCCGAGAATCTTCGGGTTCTTTTCGACGTTTTCTTTGATCAGGCTGATCAGTTGTTCGCGGCTGACGCTTAGGCGCGGCTGGCCATCGGCGCCCGGCGTACCGAGCAGGGCGTTGACTCGCACCAGACCGCCGGCGATCAGCAGCGGCGCTTCGAGTTCGCGCTGGATCTGGCTGACCTGGGTTTGTGCCAGCGAAGTCAGGCGCTGTTCGATGACTTGCTCGAACTGCGCCTGAGTGCGCTGCTGCACCATTTCTTGTGTGCGCGCGCCGGAAAACAGCGCATACAGCACCAGCGCGGCCACCACGCTGAGCACGATGGCGCCGGCCAGGGCGGCAACGGAAAACTGGATCGACTTGAACTTCATGGGAGCTCCGCACGCAAGAGGACGTCTGCGCTGATGTATCGGCAGGCGGCATTGGGCCATGAGTGCGAGCAGGTGCAATTGAAAGCCGATGTCGCAAATGGATCAGTGCGCGACGCAGTTGCACGGGGCTTGATGGTGGCTGTGAATTTTTTACGACAGGCCAAGTGGGAAACGTCTGAAAGTCGCTGCAACACGTCCGTTGTATCTGGCGCCGATACAATTACCCGCCTAGGATACGCGACAGGTTTTCAGGGAGCTTTTGAATGAACAAGACATTGGTTGTAAGTGCACTGAGCGCAGCGCTGTTGCTGGCCGGTTGTCAGTCGGTCAACACCACCAGCGGCGGCGCCGTGGGGGTGGAGCGCAAGCAGTACATGTTCAGCATGCTGTCCTCGCAAGAGGTCGACCAGATGTATGCCCAGTCGTATCAGAAGACCGTCGGCGAGGCCTCCAGCAAAGGTGTGCTGGACAAGACCAGCCCCGAGGCCAAGCGGGTTCAGGCGATTGCCAACCGCCTGATCGCCCAGGCGCCGAACTTCCGTCCGGATGCGGCGCAATGGCAGTGGGAAGTCAATCTGATCAAGAGTGATGAACTCAACGCCAACTGCGGGCCCGGCGGCAAGATCATTTTCTACACCGGGCTGATCGACAGCCTGAAGCTCACCGACGATGAAATCGCCGCAGTCATGGGCCATGAAATTGCCCACGCCCTGCGCGAACACGGTCGTGAAGCGATGTCCAAGGCTTACGGGATTGAAATGGCCAAGCAGGGCGCAGGTGCGTTGCTCGGTCTGGGTCAGGACAGTCTGGCGCTGGCCGACACCGTGGCCAACTATGGCATGACCCTGCCGAACAGCCGTGCCAACGAAAACGAAGCCGATCTGATCGGCCTGGAACTGGCCGCACGCGCCGGCTACAACCCGAACGCCGCGATCACCTTGTGGAACAAGATGAGCAAGGCGTCGGAGGGTTCGCCGCCGGAGTTCATGAGCACTCACCCGGCTTCGACCAGCCGGATTGCCTCGTTGCAGGCGGCGATTCCGAAGGTCATGCCGCTGTACGAACAAGCGCCTAAATCCTGAGTCGGTGATCGTTCCCACGCAGAGCGTGGGAACGATCCTTCTTTCAGGGTTAAACCCAGCCACTGCTCTGCATTGCCTTGTACACCGCAACGATCGCCAGAATCATGAATGCCGAGGCCGCGAGGCGACGGATCAGGGTCAGTGGCAGTTTGTCCGCAGCAAAATTACCCGCCAGAACCACCGGCACGTTGGCAATCAACATGCCCGCTGTCGTACCGATAATCACCAGCCACAGATCCGGGTATTGCGCGGCCAGCATTACCGTGGCGACCTGAGTCTTGTCGCCCATTTCGGCGAGAAAAAACGCAATCAACGTGGTCAGGAAAGGCCCGAACTTGCGCGCGGTGCTGGTTTCATCGTCGTCCATTTTGTCCGGGACCAATGTCCACAGCGCAGTGGCGGTGAAGCTTGCGGCGAGTATCCAGTGCAGCGTCGCATTCGAGAAGAAACTGCCGAACCAGGCGCCGACCGCACCGGCTGCTGCGTGGTTGGCCAGGGTCGCGGCGACAATACCGGCAATGATCGGCCAGGGTTTGCGGAAGCGAGCGGCGAGAATCAGCGCGAGCAGTTGCGTCTTGTCGCCGATTTCGGCCAAGGCAACGATTGCGGTGGGAACGAGTAACGAGTCCAGCATCAGGATTTCCTAAGGGGCGGGTCGACACGGCTATGACACGTACAGCCTTCCCGCCCCGGGTAAGGTGTGCGTGTCATAGGTCTTGTCAAACCCTGCGATCCGTCTGCTGCGGACGCTTGGGTCGCATACGCCATGATCTGAGGATCAAGTATGTTGACGTATGCCGGACGAGCTTGGCGCTCGTGGGAGACTACTCCCCTAGGACGGAGCGGATTCTGCCTAGGCAAATCCGTTTGGGCAAGAACAAATTTTCAGCCGCGCTTGGCCCGGTAAATCCGGAAACCATTGCCTTCAGCCTTGATCGCACACACACCCAAATGCTCTTCGATCAGCGGTTGATACTTGAGGAAGCTGTTCGCCACCAGACGCAGTTCGCCGCCGTTTTTCAGATGTTTCGCCGCTTTTCGCAGCAAGTTCTCGGTGGCGAAATAATCGGTATGCACGCCGACATGGAAGGGTGGGTTGCTCAGAATAGCGTTCAAACCCATTGGTGCAGCGTCGATCCCGTCCCCGGTCAGCACTTCGGCTTCCAGACCGTTGGCAGCCAGCGTCAGACGGCTGCTGGCGGCAGCGAACGCATCCACATCCAGCAACGTGACCTGATTGTGTGGGTAGCGACGTTTGACCGCAGCCCCCAGCACGCCCGCGCCGCAACCGAAGTCGAGCAAATGGCCGCTCGGCAATTTATCCAGATGCTCCAGCAGCAGGGCGCTGCCGCGATCCAGGCGACCGTGGCTGAATACGCCCGGCAGGCTGATGACTTTCAGCGGACCCGCGGCCAAAGGCAATTCATAGGTCTGCGCCAGGCTTTCCAGGGATTTTGCTTCCGGCGCGTTGGCTACGGTGACTTGCCAGAGCTGGCAATGACGCGCGCTGTCGAGCTTGCGCGGTTTGCCGAACGGGTTGAGCTGCTTGGACGCGCCTTCGATGCCGCTGCGTTTTTCGCCGACTAGAAACACTTCGCGGCCGGCCAGACGCGAAGCCACCGCGTTGAGGATGTAATCGGTCAGATCCTTGGATTTTGGCAAGAACACCACGGCGCTGTCGAACTCGCGCTCCGGGACATTCACGCCGAAATGGCTGCGACCTTCGAAGCGCGCGTCCAGCGCGGCTTGATCGCCGGCATGCCAGCACCAGCCAAATGCGTTGGGCAGGCGCCCGAGCAAATCGTCGGCAGGCAAACCAGCCAGCAACAACGAACCTTGAAACAACTCGAGCTGACGAAGCAGTACTTCACTGCGCGGATCCATAACTGCTCCTCAAAAAAAAGTGCCGCAGTTTATCAACTGACGACCCGCAGCGCCTTACCGCTGAAAAACGCCTGGGCGTTTTCGGTCAATTGGCCGACGATGCGCTGCCGTGCCTCGCGGCTGCCCCAGGCGTTGTGCGGGGTGACAATCAGGCGCGGAATGTCCGCCGCGAGCAACGGATTGCCCTGGGTCGGCGGCTCGACGCTCAACACATCGGTAGCCGCGCCGCCGAGGTGACCGTTGCGCAAGGCATCGGCCAGCGCTTGCTCATCGATCAGTCCGCCGCGTGCCGTGTTGACCACGAATGCTCCGGGTTTCATCGACGCCAATTCGCGGGCACCGATGAAGTGGCGGGTGTGTTCGTTCAGCGGGCAGTGCAGGGTGAGGGCGTCGATCTGCGGCAACAGCTCATCCAGTGGCAAGCGATCCGGGCGGGCTGGGCGCCCGGGAATCTGCCCGAGCAGCACGCGCATGCCGAACGCTTCGGCCAATCGCGCCACGGCGCCGCCGAGTTCGCCATGCCCGAGCAAGCCGAGGGTTTTGCCTTCCAGCTCGACAATCGGGTAGTCGAGCAAACAGAACTGTTTCGCCTGCTGCCAGCGACCTTCGCCAACGGCTTTCTGATAATCGGCCAGACGCGTGGCGAGGTTGAGCAGCAGCATGATCGTGTGCTGCGCCACCGACGGCGTGCCGTAACCTTGGCAGTTGCACACGGTGATGCCGTGAGCGCGGGCGGCAGCAAGGTCGACGTTGTTGGTGCCGGTGGCGGTGATCAGGATCAGTTTCAGCTCGGGGTTGGCGGCCATCGCGGCGGCGTCGATCAGGATCTTGTTGGAAATGGCGACGGTGGCGCCATGCAGGCGTTCGCTGACTTGCTCGGGCAAGGTCTGGGCGAACAGCTGCAGATTGCTGAAACACTCGCGCAACGGACTGAGGTCGAGGTCGCCGAGATCCAGCGAAGGGTGATCAAGGAATACCGCGCGGCGCGTGTTCGTCATCAACTGTACCTTTTGTGCTGTGAGCGTTGGGCGTAATCTGCCGAGCCTACCAGATGAAACAAATTGATACGCTTGGCCGAAAGGAGCCCCCATGTACTGGACCGAGTTCTTGACCGTTGCACTGATCCACTTGCTGGCCGTCGCCAGCCCCGGCCCGGACTTCGCCGTGGTAGTGCGCGAGAGCGTGACCCACGGGCGCCGCGCGGGCACCTGGACGGCACTCGGTGTCGGCACGGCGATTTTCCTGCACGTCGGTTATTCGCTGCTCGGCATTGGCCTGATCGTGTCGCAATCGATTGTGCTGTTCAACGCCTTGAAGTGGGCGGCGGCTGCGTACTTGCTGTACATCGGCTTCAAGGCATTGCGCGCGCAACCGGCGAAAACCGTCACCGATGATCTGCACAAAGAGGCTGGCGTACGCACCGCTCGCGGCGCATTCACTTCAGGCTTCGTGACCAACGGCCTGAACCCGAAAGCCACACTGTTCTTTCTGTCGCTGTTCACCGTGGTGATCAATCCGCACACGCCACTGGCCGTGCAGGCCGGTTACGGGATTTACCTGGCTGTCGCAACTGCGATTTGGTTCTGCCTGGTGGCGATGCTGTTCAGCCAGCAACGGGTGCGTGCCGGTTTCGCCCGCATGGGCCACTGGTTCGACCGCACCATGGGCGCGGTGCTGATCGCTCTCGGCGTGAAAATCGCGTTTACCGAGATGCATTGATCCTACTGTGTAGGAGCTGCCGA
>NZ_AKJR01000254.1:0-14269 GCF_000282235.1 Pseudomonas sp. GM24
AGGCTGCGATCTTTTGATTTGCTTTTAATAAAGACAAGATCAAAAGATCGCAGCCTTCGGCAGCTCCTACAGGGTGTATGCAGGGCATGGCAGGTCAAATCTGCCATGCGGCTGGCTTGAGCGCGCAAGAAAGCCTAGAATTCCCGCATTGTTTATTCCCCAAGGTAGCCCCGTAATGTCCTTCGCTGAGCAACTGACCCGCCTGCAAGTCTTCCTCGACGCCGACGAGCTGCATGACGAGGCGCTGGATTACGTGGCCGCTCACGGCTACCTGACCGCGCTGTCTATCTGCGCCGAAGACGTACCGGAGCGTGAGTGGATCGACGCCCTGTTCGCTGAAGAGCCGCATTACAGCAGCGACGCCCAGCGCGAAGAGATCGAAGCCACCCTGATCGGTCTCAAAGCCCACATCGCCCGTCAACTGGCTTCGGATGAAGAATTCGAATTGCCATGCGAACTGGATCTGGGCGAAGAGCCGGACGATTCCGAACTGCGCGGCTGGTGCATCGGTTTCATGGAAGGCGTGTTCCTGCGTGAAGCGGCCTGGTTCGAAACCGCCGAAGAAGAAGTCAGCGAAATGTTGCTGCCGATCATGGTCGGTTCGGGCCTGTTCGACGAACAGCCAGAATTCGAAGACATCGCCAAGGACGCCAACCTGATGGACGACATGATCGTGCAAATTCCGGAAGCCCTGACCGCGCTGTACCTGCTGTGCCAGGCGCCCGACGAAAAACCGGCGATCCTCAAGCCACGTCACCACTAAGATCCGGCCTATGGACAATCCCATAGGCAACCGCCCCCTGATGTTGCGCTACTTCCTGCTGGCCGTCGGCTGGCTCAGCGTGGCATTGGGGGTGATCGGGATTTTCCTGCCCGTCCTGCCCACCACCCCTTTCCTTCTGCTCGCCGCGGCCTGTTTCGCGCGCAGCTCTGCGCGTTTCTATCAATGGCTGGTCGAGCATCCACGACTCGGGCCATGGATCCGCGATTACCTCGATGGCAACGGCATTCCGCTCAAGGGCAAGGTCTACGCGATCGGGCTGATGTGGGCGAGTATTCTGTTTTCGTGCTATCTGGTGCCACTGCCGTGGGCGCGGGGGTTCATGTTGACCAGCGCGGTGTTGGTGACGGTTTACATTTTGCGGCAGAAAACGATGTACAAACCTTGAGTCGTCGGTAAATGCCTGGCTAAAAACAGCGTCCCGTCGAAACCGTTCATCTGAAAGCCTTGCATACCTGTCATATCTGACAGGTGTGCTAACCCATCAATACAGGTTCAAATCACTCCATCACCCGACCGGAGTGCCTTCCTGTGTTCGTCAACTACCTCAAGCCGGAATCCCCGCTAATCCCCGCTAATCCCCGCTAATTCCCACTGATTCCCACTGAGTGAGAACTGCACGGGTCGTCATCAAAAAGCGCCTGAATGCTCTTCAAGAGGACTTGCCTGATGCCTTCTCACAAGCGTTTCCGCTTCCCTCCCCTGACGGAAGGCAACAATCCACTGACGGTGCTGCGTCCCCTGCTGATTCCGGGGATGGTCGAGCAGGTGCAAGTGACGGATTCACGGGGCCCGGTGGCAGAGGACGGCAAAACCCGCGACGAAAAAGTCACCGTCACCGGCACGGCCACGCGCGGCGAAACGGTCGAGCTGTTCGATGGAACGACGACATCGATGGGTACGGCGCTAGTGGGCGCCGACAGCACCTGGAGCCGCGAGATCGGCCCATTGACCGAGAAGTCTTACCGCATCAGCGCCAAGGCTCTTTATGGCGCCGACCCGGTGTCCAGCGAGCCGCGAACATTCACCGTGAAATTCGCCCAGACCCCGGAAATTCTTGCGGTCAGCGATTCACGGGGGGACGTCGCCCAAGGGGCAACCACCTATGACAACAGTGTGCTGGTGGCAGGCAGCGCGACGCCAAACCTGCAGATCAAATTGCTGGAAAACAAACAGTCGCTCATTACCCTTGACGTCGACGATAAAGGTGACTGGAACCACCGCATCAACGATCTGAAAGTTCGCTCCTACAGCCTCACTGCCGAGGCGTTGTACGAGATTGACCCTGCGACCAGTCCGCCGCGGGATTTCGTCGTGGCGCAAGCGGTCACGCCGACGATCTCTCGCGTGAATGACCTGCGCGGTGAAGTCGCCGCCAATGGCACGACCTATTACCGGACCGTCAACCTCACGGGTAAGGCCAGTCCAAACGAAAAGATCATTCTGCTCAATGCCGGTGCGAACGTCGAAACGGTGGATGTCAACGGCAGCGGCGATTGGCAACATGTTTTCAGCAGCCTGAACCTGACCACTTACCGCCTGACCGCGCGAGGCGATTACGGCAGTAACCCGGAGTCCAGCCCTCCCCGGGTCTTTACAGTTGCAGCCTTTGTTTCACCGACGATTACCGCGGTCACCGACTCGGTCGGTACGGTGGGACCGAATGAAACGACCTATGAGACTGCAGTGACCGTCAAAGGTGAAGCCACCCCGCGCGAGCAGATTCAGCTGTACGACAATGGCGCCCCCGTCGGTACGCCGGTCAGCGTCAATGCCGATAAACAATGGACAACGTCTGTCACCGGTCTGGCCATCCGCTCCCACAGTCTGACGGCCAAGGCCATGTATGACGCGGTTCCGGTAGAGAGCCCGGCGAGAAACTTCAACGTCGCCGCCCACATCGCGCCGACGCTGACGTCTGTGCATGACGGCATCAGTGAAATAGGCAATGGCGGGCAAACCAAAAGCGCCACGGTGACCCTGCGTGGTTCGGTCACCCCGAATCGTCAGGTCCAGATTTATGACAACAACAGCCCAAGGCACACGGTGACTGCCGTGGGCAGCGCCTGGAACACTACCTTGTCGGTGGGTTTGGGCGGGCATTCGCTGAGAGTAAAAGCGTTGAGTACCGGGCAGGATTCAAATACGCGGACCTTCACTGTGATCTCACCGATTCCGCCGTTGAATTTCAACACGGGCAGCGTGACATTGAGTGGCAGGTGTTACCTCATACCTAACTGGGCTGCATATCCAAACTTCGGTCCTGGCACATATGTACAGCACACGGCAAGCGGCGGAGTTCTTCCCTATCGTTACACGTCGAGTAACAACAACGTCGCCGCGGTAGACGGTTCAGGGTTGGTGACTGTCAGAGGTAATGGGCTCTCAACGATCACTGTCATCGACAACGCAAGCCAATCCAAGAGTTACAACGTACATGTCACAGGAGTGAAATTCGTTTGGGGGCTGGACGGTGGAAGCTGGAACACGATCAGAGACAGGGCAGCAGCCCGAGGAAAGCGATTGCCATCAATGGGTGAGTTGCGGGTCATCCATAACGCTTGGGGTGGTCGTTGGCCGATGGGGGACTATTGGTACTGGGCCGCTGACTCCGCAGGTGGCTGGCCAGCTCGGTACTGGTTAAAAAACCTGGTCAATGGCGCAGAAGGGCACGTCCAGTACTACGGATCTGCCTTGGGAGTTTGCATTGACCCTTAGGGATGAAAAACGCCCCGCAAATCGTGGGGCGCCTTCACTTGGGGTCATCACGATGGCTCTTTACCAAAAATACCGTAACCCCAGATTCACCCCGTAAGGCTGCTCAATATGCTCCCCTTTGGCATAGTCCAGATCAGCATGCACCTGCCACCGCTCGGACATCGCCACAGCCACCCCCGCCCCAAACTCGGCCCGGGAGCCGGACAAGTCATTGTTGAACACGTTGTTGTTGACCTTTACTTCGTTGTTGGAAGCGAACTCATGAGCAACCGCCGCACGCACATAAGGCTGGGCGACTGCGCCGTTCCCGAAACCGAAGTTGCGTCCGAACGTGGCGCCAGCCTTGCCGAGCAGTGAGCGCATACGATCACCGTCGGCGTCCATGTCGTTGTCCAGCGTGTAGTGTTTGCCCTGGATCTGCACCGCCGACAGTTGCGCGAACGGTTCGACGAAGTAGTCGTTGGCCAGTTTGATATGCCGACCGAACTCGGCAGAACCGCCTACCCCCCAGTTGTCGTAATCACCTTTGGTGCGGCTGCCGTCGCTCAGGTTGACCTTCGACTCGTTGCGAAAGCGGTTGAACTTGAGCACGCCGTCAAAGTAGTAACCGGTATCACTGTCGAGCCAGGTGAGATAAGGCCCGACGTAGTAACTTTTCACCGTACCCGAAGTACCGCGATTCAGATCCAGATCGGACTCACTCGTGCCGGCGAGCACCCCGACCAGCACCTGGCTTTCGCCCAGTCGAGCGTCGGCGCCAAGGGACAAACCCTGTTGCGTCTGCTGATAGCCCACGCCCGAGCCATCGGCAACGTTGTACTTGTTGCCGTAGGTGCGGATCCAGCCGCCGGCCTGGCCACCGTTGAAACGCAATTCGCCCATGCGGCTGCGCAACGAACTCAACTCGCCGTACCACACGGTCGGAGCTGTGTTGAACAAGGCCAGTACCGAGCGCGCGCCGGGGCTGATGACTTCGGTGGTCGGGTCGAGAAACCACTCCTTCGCTCCCCCCTCGATTTCCCGACTGGCCAGGCTGTAAGACCATGTGCCGACATCAACCCGTTGATCGCCGGCCAAGGCAAAATTCGCACCGTCGAGGGTGCCGGTACGCACCAGCGTCAACGCCTGCGGTGAAGCGGCGTCCAGGCCAGAGGCCGCAACCGCCAGCGCAAAGTCCCCCGCCGAAGCACCGATGACATTGAGAAAATCATGCTCACCGCTGGCGAAATCGCCCTTCATTGCAAAGGTCCCATTGCCGGAAAGTGAGCCGACATTGAGCGTGTAATACGTACCGGGAGCGTCCTGGGCGCCAAAGGTGACGGTGCCACCGTTCATGCCCAGTGCACCGATCGAATCGTTGCCGGTGAGTGTCCAGTTGGAGTTGCTGTTGACGTTCACGCTGTCGACATTGTCGAGGCGACCGGTGAATTGTGAGAGGTTGTCCAGCGTGACAGTAGCGGTAGAGCTGCCATCGACCAGCACGTCCCCGGTTATTCTCCCTTGGTCGAAAACGAGATTGGCCGTGCTGTTATCCGCCACGCTGATGTTGCCATTCAGCGTGCTGTCGGCAACGGTCATGCTGGCGGTGGATGAGCCTTGAACATCCAGTAATCTGCCGTTGCCAGCGAGAACGCTGGAACCGTTGGAGACGACTATCGTGGCCTGAGTCCCGCGATCCACCAGAATCGCAGAACCGCTGACACCTTGCACCGTCGAGTTATCCAGCGACAAGGTAGGACCGCCCACGTTGGCAGCGTCATTGACCATCCGCACACCTGTCGCTTGACCGGTGATGGTCGTGCGCGCGGAAGCACTCACCTCGCCACCAAGGATATTTACACCTATGCCATCGCTGGCCGCGCCCATGATTTGCGTATTGCTCAATGACAGGGAACTCAGCCCTGTGACCTGTGACCCAATCAGTTGTGCACTGACCTGGCTATTGGAGACCGTCACCTTGGATCCGCCAGCCGCGACACTGGAACGGTTGACCGCCAGCCCGATTTCATCACTGGTCACGGTCGTTTGATCAATGGTTGCCTGACTGCTGGTCACTGTTACCCCATCACCACCGTTGTTACCGACGATGGTGGCGCCATTGAGGTTTAACAACGATCCGGACTGCGCCGTGATCGATCGGGTATTGGCGCCGGACGCGTTCAATACGCCATTGTTGCGCACCAGATAGTCGGTAGACGCAGCCGATGAATCGATATCCAGCGTGGTGTTATCGACGATAGTTGCCGAATGTGCAAAACCTGCGAAAAAAAAAACGGCCGGTAGGCAGAGCGATACTCCGAACCTGCCTGTTGGAAAAACGCGAACGTGTGATACATCCAACATGTTCATGATTGATTCACCTCAAAATAATTACAGGCCAAAGCAGCTCCGTAGCGTTAGCGGGCGTACATTAACGTTACCTACTCCCTGAAAATGTAGGAAAAGTCCTCAATACACATTAGAAAAGTCCTAGCGCCTGATAATCCTTATAAGAAAAAGGGAGGCATTTAATGCCTCCCAGACTTCGAATATCAGATATCACACACTGATCCATCACCCTTTTTCATGTGCACCCTGACAAGGTGTCGCTGAGCTGGCACCGGGCGTCCGTCAATCATTGCCGTGTAAGTTATATCGCCCCACGCACTCTCCGTTGCCAAAATTTTCTGATAGGGAATTTTCACGATAAACCCGGCATTCGCTTCCTGTAACGATGGCGTATATATAACCTTTTCATCAGTACCAGGTTTTTTATTAGTACCTGCCGAATCGGTATAACCCTGATAGATAAATTCCAGTGTCTGATCGGCCAACTGCGGTTCACCAGGAGAAATCAGCACTTCTGCACATTTGACCAGTACCGGATCTGATCGCAGGGAGCCACAGTTGAACCAGTCTGTGAAGTCCGGATCAAGATGCTGAAATTTGATTTCAGGAACAACACCGGGCCGAATATTCACATCGACATCTCGGGGCAGTGAGCGGACCTCATTATCATTGATATCAGGGTTGGTAATTTTATAGGTGACTGGCAGCGGGTTACCGTTGCCGCCCGCGTCCACAACTTCCCAAAGAACATCGAACGTCAAATTCCCGGTTTCCGTACCGTTCAGTTCTATAACGCCACCTTGCGCCTGCGTGACCTCGACGCCTTTCCATATCAGCGTCATGATGTCTCCATCTTTGACACCAGCAAAAACAGCTACAGTTACACCGACATTACCAACCGAGTCGGCAGCCGTCAGAATGTTCTGGCCATTACCACCCGTACCTTGCACAGTTACCAGAGCCAGATTGGGATCCGGGTTTTCTCCACCGTCACCGTCTCCAGGCCGGCGCAGATCGACATCGACATCTTTTGCAGGCGCCGGTGTTCCCAATGGGTAGCGCAAGGTATGGCGTTTGATCCGATAACTGACGGCTACCTTTTTTGCATCCAGGTCGCCGTTGAATACATCCCGGTAAGGAATGTTCACATAGAAGGGAAAAGTATTGATTGTCTGCGCAGGTTGCACGATACCGTCATATGTCACTTCCAGCTGATCGATACCCTCCAGGTAGTTTGTGTACTCAGCCAGAATACCGACCCCCAGTGGCGCCTGAGCATCAGCCAGATCCACCAGTTTTGGAGCTGCGTCGTCATCAAAGAGCGGAATGCTGGGTTCCAGAAGCCCTTCGGGTGGGTCGGTCAGAGTGACATTAAGCTCGGTGTAATATTGTGGTGTATTGCGGTTCCCCTTGCGGTCGCTGAGGTAATAAAAAACCGATCTTAAACCTTCCTCGGTACCGACCAGCGCGGGAGTCAATTCAAACGTGATCGCAGCTGTGGGGTCCGTTATGGTCAACTCGCCGACCAGCGTCGGGGTTGGCAAACTCGAGCCAAAATAGCACTCAACAAAGTCACCGAGCTTTTTACTCCCATAGTTCGGAATGGTGATCAATACAAAACCGTTATCATCGAGGTATTTTTTTGTAATACCATCTCTTTCCACTTCGGGGGGAACAGTCGCCCTGCCGAAAGCTACCGGTGCTGTTGTATCAATATTGATTTCAAGGGGTGTTACATCAGACGGATTACCACCGAAGTTCAACACATAACTCAGCTCATGAGGCCCCGGGGCCGATGTATAGCCTTCAGGCAAAACAAGATCAAATTCGGTAGTACTTGCATCAACGGGGGTAGTGAAAGGTACTCGAGTAGAACGTATATTGGTGCCGTCCCACATTAGTTCAAGAAATCCTTGAACACCGTTTGGATCATCCGCCTCAGCAAATCGCGGGATTTGTACCTTCAGAGGAAACCCTTGAAAGCTTGAATGCAGTTGGTTGGGACTATCATCCGTTTCATCATCCAGCAACGGATTATCCGGATGAAGTGTCGGTGGTAGGGCTGCAGCTTTCGGACTGCGAAAACGAACACCAAAAAAACGTTCGCGATTCTGCGCCGGTGTCAACGAGTGAAAACTTGTCATCTTTTATCATCCTCTCAGCAACTTGATTGACTGACACAGGGCAAACAGCCGCTTTGCCAGAGTTTTTACACAATGACTGCATGGGTTAAACAGAATTTAAATAGAACCTGAAACCAACTTCGACCAATACAGCGCCAGCACTTCTACAACTTACTCTTCACAAAGATCGTTATCAGGACCACACACTTCACCACTCGGCAACGTTCGATTGATGATGACAAACTCAGGTTTTGAATTGCCGATGCCACCGTTGGCTTTTCTCAGGTGATAACTACACAGCGCCGAGCCATCGTTTACCATTGGCGAAATCAGACGCTCGTAATCACTGACATGCACATCAAAACCTTCACGAGCCTGACTGGCAGTGAGTTTTGTCTCGAATGTGTCGTAGATTCCGTCAATCGGACTGGTCCCATTCGGACCAAAACACCCCTGCCAGGACAATTCGACGATATCGTCTTCATCAAAGAAAGCATTGCCGTTGATATGTACCCAGACACCTTCCCACAACCTGGGTTTGGCGCAGCAGTGAAGTGTTCCATCACGGTTGGCGTGGGGAAACGTCGGTTCCGGCATGTTCTCGATCACGATGATCGCCACTTCAACGGCCGTCACATCAGCCTGCTGCAGATTCACACCATTACTGGTGGTGTACCACGTCAGCAGCGAGGGATTTACTTTGTCCTGTTCGATTGCCTCCCAAGGAATGAGGAACCTGATCGGCTTACCGGCGACGTCACCGGATTCAACCTCGTACTCGGCGACTGGTGTGCCAATTGCGCCCCAATAGAGGAAGAGCTTTTCACCTGGCACCGGAGTGTCATAAAGGGCCAGATGTGCTTCGGCCGCCTCGCCGTAATCTACGGTCAACAGCTTGTTCCGTTGTTTCGATATGGCACCGTAAACTTCCAGCCGGGCCAATGTGGTATTCAACAAGGCCGGGGCGTTGGCATGATCCTGCCCGGCGACTGTCAGATTCACCAGCACTCGCGTTTCGGCAGATGGCAAGGTCGGTGTGCCGCCACGCAGAATGCGGTAGCTCACTCGAACGTCCAATGGCCCTGGCCCATCTGCCATCAAGGTCAGCCATGGCACGGTAGCGACTTGCGGAAACTTGCCAGGATCGACGTCAAGCGCGGCCAGATCATGCCCGTTCCACTGGATCAGGACCTTGTCGGAAGGATCCGGGTTCTCATACGTATCAATTTCGACAGTGACAGCCCGCTCATTCACCGCGCCTTCACGCGCATGTTGACGGTCAATCAAGCCGCGGGCTGACAACGGCACTCTCGGCGGTTTGAGAATGCCCGGAGCCGGATTCAAATTGACAAAAACCGCCAAAAGCGTTGAGCGCGGCCCGCGATTTCCCGCCCAGTCACGGAGCCGATAGTAAACGTAGCGTTGCCCGGGACCACGTCCACGAATATCTGCCTCATACATCGTGATGATCAGACGCTTCTGGTCGATGTCTTGCTGGCTGAACGCTTGCTCACGAATTTCGGTTTCCGAATCCGGTGGATCCGGGTTGTCTGTCCAGTAATAGATCGCACGATCCCTGGCTTTGACGTCGACATACAGCGGTACCTGGAACCGGACTTCGCCATACCGGGAGAGGTAGTCATCAGTGATATCGCCTGTGACATCCAGCATGATCAGACGATCGGGTTCCTGATTATCGTTCGGCGGCGATCTGTCGACGGTGACTCGCTTAATCGCCGAGTCCAACGGGTTGCCACCGTAGTTGACTCTGTACGACAGGGAATAAGTGCCGGGATCCAGCTTGTCTCGCGGGACGATAAGCGTCTTCTCTCCGGGGGAATCGAACTCCTGACGAAAGACCTCGGTGAACAGACCGCCTGCCAGTACCCAACTGACAATTACGATGTAAGGGATGGGATCAGTAAAAGGAGTGCTCCAGTCAGGAACGATAACCGTCAGGTCATCTGCCAAAGCGGAACGCGGCAGCAGCCCGTCGAGACTCTCCTTTCCCTCTTCGTCCTTGAGGATGGCAGGTACGCTTGGCACCTCAAGCAGCTCATCATTCCTGTGTTCAGAGCGTGTCATTGAACGAACTCCCTCGCATCAAACCAAGCAGGAAATGGGCAAATGACCAAGGAATCTATGGGTCCTTGCTGTGATTGATTTAACGACGCTGGAAGCGTCCTGCCTACTGTCAGAAATTACAGGTATTGCTACCGCTCGTCGGATTCAGTGCTCGTGCCGAGAAAGTTAAACAGGTGCGCTTCTCAGAAATGTGCAGACAACGAATCGAGCTATATGATCTTGCGTGAACGCCTGCAGCAACGATGGCAGCGCCAATGATTCCAGGAGCTTCACCATGATCGAACCCACACCCAACCCGCCCGAAACCGACCGGGCCCTCGACCATTACCTCCGCACGCCCTGCTGCCGGCCTCGCAACGCCGAACGCTGCTGGGGCTTGCGCAATTGATCATGCTCGGGGGCTGGCGGTGAATCGGGTGCTGGATAATCTGGAGTTGCCGGGGTGAAGCTGGGATCAAGAATCCCTGCTGATTGATCGGGTGACAGTCATGGCCCCTTCGCGAGCAAGCTCGCTCCCACAGGTATCTGCGCAGATCACAAATCCCTGTTGCACCGTCAGACTTGCTTGCGAAGGCTGACTGACAGGCAATGCATCTCTACAGGCAGAAAAAACCCGCCGCCCCGGTTGAACGGGACGGCGGGTTTTGTCGTTTCAGACTGCGCTTACACCGTATCCACCTTCAACGAATGATCATTCAGCATGCCGCTGATGATCGTCGCCGTGTCATGCCCACCGGCAACCACGCCACCAGCCCCTGGCGTCACACCGTAGTGGCTGGCGAGGTTGACGCCGGCCAGGTCGATGGTCTGGTTTGGCGTGGCGCCGGCCATGGCGCTGACGTCGATGCTGGTGAGCACCGAGGCGCCGCTGCCGCTGACGGTGAAGTGCAGGTAGTCATCCAGTGAGGCGGTGGTGCCGTTTTCACCTTGCAGCAGTTGCGACAGGTCGAGTTTGTCGGTGCCGGGGGTGAAGTCGGTGATCAGGTCGTGGCCGCTGTTGCCCTTGAGCCACTGGAAGGTGTCGGCCCCGGCGCCACCGGTCAGGGTGTTGTTGCCCATGCCGCCAATCAGCAGGTCGTCGCCACCGCCACCGTTGAGGATGTCGTTGCCGAGGCCACCGTTGATCACGTTGTTATTGTTATCGCCGGTGAGGGTGTCATTGAAGTTCGAGCCGACGAGGTTTTCGATGCCGGTCAACGTATCGGTGCCGGCGCCCAGGGTGTTTTGCGCACCGAGCAGGCCGAGGTTGACCGTGACCCCGGCCGTGGCGTGGGCGTAGCTGGCGGTGTCGCTGCCAGTACCGCCGTCGAGCAAATCGTTGCCCGGGCCGCTATAGAGCAAGTCGTTACCGGCGCCGCCGTGCAACTCGTTGTTGCCTGAGCCTGCGGTGAGCACATCGTTGCCGTCGCCGGCGTTGATGATGTTGTCGCCGCTGCCGGCCACCAGCACGTCATCCCCCGCGGTGCCGGTGAGGGTGTGGCCGTCCTGATAGCTGATGCTGACGTTGGCGGTGTCGCTGCCGCCATGGTTGTCGTTGGCGGTGTAGCTGCCGTGGAAGTCCGGGGTGATGTCATGCGCCCCGGCGTAGTTGAGGGTCATGGTCAGCTGATAGTTTTCCGCCGCGTTGGGGTTACCGCCGCCGGTGGGGTTGGTGATGTTGGTGATGTGGATCTGGTAGACCCCGTCCGACGTCGCGGTGAGGGTTTGCCCATCCGCCAGCGCGATGTAGGCGCCACCGTTGATCGAGTACTCCATGCTGACTTGACCGGCCGCCAGGTTGTGATCGAGGTTGAGGGTTTCGCCCTGGCGCAGGTTGACGGTGATGCGGTCTTCATCGTTGGCGTTGCTGTTGGTCACCGCACCGAGATAGCCACTGACCACCAGCACAGCAGTCATGGTCGCAGCGTTGGCACTGAACGAATTACGCACGTTGGCCAGGTTCTGGTTGGCGGCGGTGTTGACGTTGGTGCCGGTGAAGTTGATCGCCCCGGTGCCGGTGAAGTCCGCCGCTTTCGAGATCCAGCCGGTGTTGAAACTGGTGGGCGTAGCGTTGAGCGTATCGCCGTTCGGATCGGTGTCATTGGCCAGCAGCAGTTCGCCCGGTACGACAATATTGCCCGAGAGCACGTTGGTGATGACGTGGTCGTCCACCGCCACTGGCGGCGCGTTGGGGATCACTTTCACGGTCAGCGTCGAGCTGGCGAGATCGCCGTCGTTGTCACTGACGGTGAAGCCGATGTTTTCGGTGATGACCACCGCCGTGGTTTTCTGCGAGGTGTAGGTGTAGTCGCCGCTGTCGAGATTGATCAGCAGTGTGCCGCCGTTATTGGTGGCGATGCTCAACGTGTTGTTGGCGGTATTGAAGGTGCCGTGATTGATGCCGCCACTTGGCGTCAGCGAGCCTTGGCCGCTGAGGGCTTTCGGGTCGTAGGTGTAGGTGGTGCCGTCGACCACGATGGATTTGATGAAGCCGCCATCGGCGCCGAAGGTGCCGCCCTCGCCCAGCAACGAACCAGTGACCGGCGCGCCCTGCACAGTGCCCGACAGCACCGAGTTGAGTTGATTGAGGTCGGTGACCACCACCGCATTGGTGTTGGTGTGGCTGATGCCGTCATACGCCAGCGGGTCGAGGTTGGCGTTGCTCACGCCGCTGCCGAGGCCGATCGCGTAGTTCTTGATGTTGTTGGCATCGAGGAAGTTTTTCAGCGCGGCTTCGTCAGCGGCGTTGATGTCGCCTTCGTTGGGTTTACCGTCCGAGAAGAAGTAACCGACGTTCTGTGCCCCGGTGAGTTTGCCCGAGGTGTTGAACGCGGTTTGCATGACCGCCACCGCAGCGTCGTAGTTGGTGCCGCCACCCGCCGACAGGCTGGCGAGAATCGTCTTAGCGGTCGCCACATCGACCCATACCGACGTTCTGTCAGTGGCGTTGCTGCTGAAGGTGACGAGCTGGACTTTGACATCGCCAAGGTCGTCGTACTTGTCGAGCAAGGCACTGATCGCCTGCTTGGCCAGGTCCAGCCGCGACAGGCCCGGCACACCCGAGGCGTCGGCCATACTGCCGGAGATATCAAGAACGATGAGCAGGTTGGAATCGATCTCCACTGCCGCCACCGAACGATCCGAGGCCACGGCTTTTGGCACGTCATCAACGATGTTCACCACAAGGGTGCTGGTGGTGCTGTTGCCCAGTGCATCGGTGGCTTTGTAGGTGAAACTTTCGCTCAGCGTGTTCGCCCCGTCGTTGGCGTTCGGGGTGGTTTTCGGTGCAGAAGTCAGCGTGTAGGTATAGGTGCCGTCGGCATTGAGCTGAATCTGCCCATAGCTGCCGGTGGCGCTGCCGACCAACGTGTAAGTGATCGCGCCCGTACCGCCGGTAACTGCGCCGACCAGCGTGCCGGTCGCGGTTTCACCGGTGTTGGTCGGATCGCTGCCGGTGACCGTACCGGCGGCCAGATCCTGGCCGTCCTTGGTCAGGTCGAGGGCTTTTTCATAGACCGTTACGTCCTGATCGACCGAGGCCATCAGTTTGCTGTCGGCAACGTTGATGGTGATGGTCGTGGTGCTTTCATCGCCGTCGCTGTCACGGATGGTGTAGGTGAAGGTGTCAGTGGCGCCCGGTGGGCTCACCGAGTTCGGGTTGCTGTGATAGACGGCGTTGCCGGCCGCATCGAGGGTCAGATAACCGAAGTTGCCATTGATGTTGCTGTTGAGGCCGCCAATGGCCGAAGTGCCGGTATTACTGCCGGCGCGCACGCCGACCACTGTCGCCGCGCCATCGGCACCACTGACGTCATTGCCGAGCACGCTGACATTGAGCGTGCCGCCCTCGGCCACCGAGCCGGTGTCGGGTTTGGCGGTCGGCAGATCGTCGATGATGTTGACGTTGATCTGGCCGTTGGCGGTGCTGCCATCGGTATCGGTGGCCACCACGTTGAAGTTCTCGGTGAGGCTGTTGGCACCGTTGGCGGTCGGGTGGGCTTCGTTGTCGACCAGGGTGTAGCTGTAACTGACCACACCGGTGGCCGGGTTGTAACCGGTAACGGTGAAGGTGCTGCCCAGCGGCGAAACCACCGATTGCGGGAAGCCTGCAGCGACACCGTTGGTCACCACGGCGATGCCGCCGACGGTGAGGGTTTGCAGACCATCGAGCGCAGTCACGGTGAAGGTGCCGCTCTGGGTCAGCGCCGGGGTGTCGGGGCTGGTGCCGTCGCTGAGGTTTTTCTCGTAGACGGTG
>NZ_AKJR01000255.1:0-8289 GCF_000282235.1 Pseudomonas sp. GM24
GTGATCTGCGGCGTGCCCGGAGTTTGTGAACATCACAGAAAACTGTGGGAGCTGGCTTGCCAGCGAAAGCGGTAGATCAGGCAGCAAAAAAAAACGGCACCTTCCGGTGCCGTTCGCCTTTCACAGTTCCACTATCACTTACGCGCATCCGCCCACGATTTCAGCAGTTCGTTGTAGCTCACGGTCTCGCCTTTCGGCTTCTCGTTGGCCAGTTTCGGTTTCGGTGCGCCCGGTTGATCAAACCAGTACTGAGCATCGCGCTCCGGATTCATCTTCGGTGCACAAACCGCCTGGGCTTTGGAGCGTTCCAGACGCGTCATGATCGCGTCCTGATCCTTGGCCAAGCCATCCAGCGCCTGTTGCGGGGTCTTCTCGCCGCTGGCCGCTTCGGCGATGTGGCTCCACCACAGTTGCGCCAAACGCGGGTAGTCCGGCACGTTGGTGCCGGTCGGGGTCCATTGCACGCGGGCCGGGCTGCGGTAGAACTCGACCAGACCACCGAGTTTCGGCGCCAGATCGGTCATCGCCTGCGAGTTGATGTCCGACTCGCGAATCGGCGTCAGACCGACGATGGTTTTCTTCAGCGACACGGTTTTCGACGTGACGAATTGCGCGTACAGCCACGCCGCCAGTTTCTGTTTCTCAGGCGTGGATTTCATGAACGTCCACGAACCCACATCCTGATAACCGAGCTTCATGCCCTCTTCCCAATACGGCCCACGCGGCGATGGCGCCATCCGCCATTTCGGCGTGCCGTCAGCGTTGACCACCGGCAGGCCCGGTTTGGTCATGTCGGCGGTGAACGCGGTGTACCAGAAAATCTGCTGAGCAATGTTGCCCTGCGACGGCACCGGGCCCGACTCGGAGAAGGTCATGCCCGCCGCTTCCGGTGGCGCGTACTTCTTCAACCAGTCGACATACTTGGTGGTGGCGAACACCGCGGCCGGGCCGTTGGTATCGCCGCCACGGGTCACACTGGAGCCGACCGGATGGCAATCCTCAACACGAATCCCCCATTCGTCCACCGGCAAACCGTTGGGCAGGCCTTTGTCACCGCCGCCGGCCATGGAGAACCAGGCATCGGTGAAGCGCCAGCCCAGCGACGGGTCTTTCTTGCCGTAATCCATGTGCCCGTACACGCGCTTGCCGTCGATTTCCTTGACGTCTTCGCTGAAGAATTTGGCGATGTCTTCATAGGCTGACCAGTTCACCGGCACGCCCAATTCGTAGCCGTACTTTTCCTTGAACTTGGCTTTCAGATCGGCGCGTTCGAACCAGTCGGCGCGGAACCAATAGAGGTTGGCGAATTGCTGGTCGGGAAGTTGATAGATCTTGCCGTCCGGCGCGGTGGTGAACGAGATACCGATGAAGTCCTTGATGTCGAGGGTCGGCGAAGTGAAGTTCTTGCCTTCGTTGGCCATCAGGTCGGTGATCGATTCGGTCTTGCCGTAGCGAAAGTGCGTACCGATCAGGTCCGAGTCGTTGACCCAGCCGTCATAGATATTCTTGTCGGACTGCATCACCGTCTGCATTTTTTCCACCACGTCGCCTTCTTGCAGCAGGTCGTGGGTGAGCTTGATCCCGGTGATTTCGCTGAACGCCTTGGCCAGCACTTTCGACTCGTATTCGTGGGTGGTCAGGGTCTCGGAAACGACCTTGATGTCCATGCCGCGAAACGGTTCAGCCGCCTTGATGAACCACTTCAGCTCTTCGAGTTGCTGCTCGGCCGTCAGGGTCGACGGTTTGAATTCACTGCCGATCCATTTTTTCGCCGCGTCCTCGTAGGCATCGGCCCAGGCGGATGCGCTCAAACCGCTGAGTGCCAGCATGGCTGCCAATGAAATGCTATGTCGCAGCTTATTGTTTTTGTCGAACATAGAGACCTCCTGTTTAAGTTGTGGAGCCGCATTGCCGAACGACTCGACTAGCCCCAACGCATCACAGCCAACAGCCACACCAGGGACAACGCGGACGCCACCCAGATGCTCCAGTCGGTGGCGCCGATCACCAGCAAATGCAGGTAGGCGCTGCCGAGAAGACCGATAAACAAGCGATCGCCACGGGTGGTGGCAATCGGCAGAAAACCTCGCCGCAGGATGCTCGGCGAGCGCAATTCCCAAGTGGTCATGCCGACCAGAATCAAGCCGATGACGATGAAGAATGCTGCGGTAGGCGTGGTCCAGCTCATCCATTCCATCATCAGCTCCTCAGACCCGACCGAGGGCAAAGCCCTTGGCCACGTGGTTGCGAACAAACCAGATCACCAGCATGCCCGGCAGAATGGTCAACACCCCCGCCGCTGCCAGCACGCCCCAATCGATACCCGACGCCGACACCGTGCGCGTCATGACGGCGGCGATCGGTTTGGCGTTTACCGAGGTCAAGGTGCGCGCGAGCAGCAGTTCGACCCAGGAAAACATAAAGCAGAAAAACGCCGTCACACCGATGCCGGAGCCGATCAGCGGGATGAAAATCTTCACGAAGAACTTGGGAAAACTGTAGCCGTCGATGTAGGCGGTTTCGTCGATTTCTTTGGGCACACCGGACATAAAGCCCTCCAGAATCCACACCGCCAATGGCACGTTAAACAGGCAATGCGCCAAGGCCACGGCGATGTGCGTATCGAACAGCCCAATCGACGAATACAACTGGAAAAACGGCAGCAGAAACACCGCCGGCGGCGCCATGCGGTTGGTCAGCAGCCAGAAAAACAGGTGCTTGTCGCCGAGAAAACGGTAGCGCGAAAACGCATACGCCGCCGGCAACGCCACGCTCAGCGAGATCACCGTGTTCAGGCTGACGTAATACAGCGAGTTCAGATATCCGGTGTACCAGCTCGGATCGGTGAAGATCACCTTGTAGTTCGCCAGCGTGAAGTCCTGTGGGAAAAGTGTGAGGCCACCAAGGATTTCGGTGTTGCTCTTGAACGACATGTTCAGCAGCCAGTAGATCGGCACCAGCAGGAACAGGATGTACACCAGCAATGGAATCAGCTTTCTCTTGCTCATGGCCGGGCCTCAGCGGTTGGCGTCGGAGTGCGTCATGGCGGTGTAGAACAGCCAGGACACCAACAGGATGATCAGGAAGTACACCAGCGAAAACGCCGCTGCCGGACCGAGGTCGAATTGCCCTACGGCCATCTGGGTCAACGTCTGACTCAGGAAGGTCGTGGCATTGCCCGGCCCGCCGCCGGTGAGCACGAACGGCTCGGTGTAGATCATGAAGCTGTCCATGAAGCGCAGCATCACCGCGATCAGCAGCACGCTCTTCAGTTTGGGCAATTGGATATGGCGGAACACCGCCCAGGCCGAGGCCCGGTCGATCCGCGCGGCCTGGTAATACACGTCGGGAATCGCCCGCAACCCGGAGAAACACAACAGCGCCACCAACGAAGTCCAGTGCCAGACGTCCATCACCAGCACTGTCACCCAGGCGTCCATGGTGTTTGCCGCGTAGTTGTAGCTGATGCCCATCGCGTTGAGGCTGGAACCGAGCAAACCAATGTCGGCACGGCCGAAGATCTGCCAGATGGTGCCGACCACGTTCCACGGGATCAGCAACGGAATCGCCAGAATGATCAGCACCACCGACGACCAGCGGCCCTTGGTCGGCATGGTCAGCGCAACGGCAATGCCCAGCGGAATTTCGATCAGCAACACACACGCGGAGTAGATGAACTGGCGCAGTAATGAGTCGTGCAAACGTGGATCGAGCAGAACCTGCTTGTACCAGTCAGCGCCGACGAAGTAGCGACTGGACTGGTCGAAGATGTCCTGCACCGAATAGTTGACCACGGTCATCATCGGGATCACCGCACTGAATGCCACCAGCAGGAACACCGGCAACACCAGCCACCAGGCCTTGTTGTTCTGCACCTTGTTCATGGCTGCACCTCATCGTCGGCTTCGAGCAGAAATTCATCGGCATAAACCATCAACCACTGCGCCGGGAAACTGATGTACGCCGTGCCCTGCGGCACCGGTTTGTCTTCGGCCAGTCGCACTTTCAACGGCGCGCCGTCGAGGTCGAGGGTCATGATCTTGTAGGTGCCGAGGTCTTCGACGTGTACGACCCTGGCCTGCATCGCGTCATCAAACGGCTCGTCCCAGACATGAATAAACTCCGGGCGGATGCCGACCTTCAGATTTTTCCACTGACCGTGTTCGATATGGCGCTGCATGGCGTCGGACAACGGCAGGTGCGTCGAGGCGAAACCGACGCCGCCGGGCTGCGGCTGCACCTCGATCAGGTTCATCCCGGGGCTGCCGATGAAATAGCCGACAAAGGTGTGGCTCGGCCGCTCGAACAATTCCCGTGGCGTGCCGAACTGGACGATCTGACCGCCGTACATCACCGCAATCTTGTCGGCGAAGGTCGAGGCCTCCAGTTGATCGTGGGTCACGTAGACCATGGTGATGTTGAACTGCTCGTGGATCTGCTTGAGCTTGCGCCGCAGTTTCCACTTCAGGTGCGGATCGATCACCGTCAGCGGCTCGTCGAAGAGGATCGCCGAGACATCGTCACGGACCAGACCACGGCCCATCGAGACTTTCTGTTTTTCGTCGGCGGTGAGGTTGCGCGCCTTCTTGCTCAGGAGGTTTTGCAGGTCGAGGACTTCGGCAATTTCCTGCACCTTGCTGTGCACTTTCGCCTCGGCCATGCCCTGATTTCGCAGAGGGAAAGCCAGGTTATCGAACACGGTCATGGTGTCGTAGACCACCGGAAACTGGAAAACCTGGGCGATGTTGCGCTTCTCCGGCGTCAAGTCGTTGACCGCTTTGCCGTCGAACAACACATGGCCCTGCGAGGGGCTGAGCAGTCCGGAGATGATGTTGAGCAAGGTCGACTTGCCGCAACCCGACGGCCCGAGCAAGGCGTAAGCACCGCCCTGCTCCCAGACGTGATCCATCTCGCGGATCGCATAATCCTCGGCGCCGCTCGGGGTTTTGCTGTAGCTGTGGGCGAGGTGCTGCAAACGGATTTCGGCCATCAGGCAACCCTCGCGACACGCCGGCCCGGTGCTTGCACCAGACGGCCCTGCGCATCGAAAACGAACAGTTTGTGGGTCGGGATGTAAATGCGGATCGGCGCATCGACGTCGTATTCGTGAACGCCGGGCAAGTGCAGCACCAGCAGGAAATGCTCGTTGCGCACATGCAGGAAGGTTTCCGAACCGCTGATCTCGGCAACTTCGACGGTGACTGCCAGTTCGAGGTCGTCATCGTTGCTCGGCACCAGCGAGATGTGGCTGGGGCGCACGCCAAAGCGGAACTCGCCCTCGCCCACCGGGCGCAGATCGACGTTCAACGGGAAGTGCACAAAATTGGCGAAGCTGACTTCGTTGCCGGCGATGCGCCCGGGCATCAGGTTGATCGGCGGCTCGGAGAACAATTCGGCGGCGAGCACGGTTTGCGGCTGGTGATAGACCGAAGTCGACGGGCCGCTCTGAATCACCCGGCCTTCGTGAAGAATCGTCGTGGTGCCGCCGAGTGCCAGCGCTTCGTTGGGTTCGGTGGTGGCGTAGATCGCGATGGTGTGGCGCGCCTTGAACAGCTCGCGCATTTCCTGACGCAGCTCTTCGCGCAGTTTGTAGTCGAGGTTGACCAGCGGCTCATCGAACAGGATCAGCTCGGCGTCCTTGACCAACGCGCGGGCCATGGCCGTACGCTGCTGTTGACCGCCGGACAGCTCCAGCGGATAGCGCTGCAGAAACTTCTCGATGCGCAGCATCTTCGCAGTTTCCTGCACTTTGCTATGGATGATCTCTTTCGAGACACCAGCCTGCCGCAGCGGCGAGGCGATGTTCTCGAACACGGTCATGGTCGGGTAGTTGATGAACTGCTGATAAACCATCGACACGTTGCGCAAACGCACCGGGCGCTGGGTGACGTCGACGCCGTTCATCAGGATGCGACCGCTGTCGGGCTTATCGAGCCCGGCCATTAAACGCATGAGGCTGGTTTTGCCGGACAGGGTGCGGCCGAGCAAAACGTTGAACGAACCGGGTTCGAATTTCAGGCATGCATCGTCGATCCAGGTCTGGCCCTCGACGGTACGGCTGACGTGCTCCAGGGTGAGTGACATGGCTCGGCCTTTTTATTATTGGAGTCAATCGACCTGTGCACGGGAGCGAGTTTCGTGCCAAAAATACTAAGTGATTGATTTGTCGCGAAAATCGGTGAAAGCGTGGGGAAACGGCGTTCATTGCTGAACACATTTGAACAGTTGACCGATTGACAATGAACAATAGTGAACAACACTCTATGAACGCTTTTTGCGAACCGATCCCCCTGTAGGATCGAATAACAATAATAAGAATGCTGCATCAGAGGCTGACTGCCATGGCCGCACCTGCCCCGCCGCTGTCCCACGACGCGATCGTCCAGACGTCCTGGCAACGTTGTCGCGCGTTCGGTCTCGACCACCAAAGCACGCCAGCCTTCGATCAACTGCCTGCCGCCGGCATTGCGCAGTTGCTCGACAGCCATCATTCACTGGTGCAGACCACGCACCAGGAAGTCCTGCCCTACTACGAAAACATCCTCAGCAACTCCAACTGCCTGATCATGCTCGCTGACAATCAGGGCCAGGTGCTGACCTCGTGGGGCACGCAACGCTTTATCGAACCGAATCTGGCCAGGGGTTTTCAGGCTGGGGCGAGCTGGATGGAGCGCTGCAGCGGTACCAATGCGATCGGCACGGCACTGGCGTGTGAGCAAGCGGTGCACATTGAACACGATGAACACTTTCTGAAAGCCAACCGCTTCATGACCGGGTCCGCCGCGCCGATTTTCGACGCCGAGCGCAAGGTGATCGCGGTGCTCGATGTGTCCAGCGACAGCTATCTGCCGCCCTCGCACACGCTGGGCATGGTCAAGATGATGAGCCAGACCGTGGAAAACCGGCTGATCCTCAACCTGTTCCATGGCCAGCATTTTCAACTGACTTTCAACACCGGGTTGAACAACCTCGACAGTCAGTGGGCCGGGTTGTTGATCTTTGATGAGAGCGGTCAGGTGCTGTCGGCCAATCGCCGGGCGGACAATTTGCTCGGCGTGCGTTTGTCGCGGGTCAGCGTTGAGAGCCTGTTCAAAGTGTCACTGCTGGAATTGATCAACCAGCCGGACGGTTTGCCGTTTGCCTTGCAGACCTCTGGGCGTAACCGTTTTCAATGTTTGTTGAAGCGGCCGAAACAGGCGTCGATTCAACCGCGCGTTTTTGCTGCTGAACCCAAAACCGCCGCGCCCACCGCCATCAGCCTCAACACCCTGCACTTCGGCGACAGTCGCGTGGAAAAAGCCGTGCGGCAGGCTGAGCGGTTACTGGAAAAAGACATTCCGCTGCTGATCCATGGCGAAACCGGGGTCGGCAAAGAGGTCTTCGTCAAAGCCCTGCACCAGGCTAGCTCTCGCAGCAAACAAGCCTTCATTGCCGTCAACTGTGCGGCGATCCCCGCCGAATTGGTCGAGTCCGAGTTATTCGGTTATGAGAAAGGCGCATTCACCGGCGCGAATCAGAAAGGCAGCATAGGGCTGATTCGCAAGGCGGACAAAGGCACGCTGTTTCTCGACGAGATTGGCGATATGCCGTTGCCGACGCAGGCGCGGTTGTTGCGGGTGTTGCAGGAGCGCTGCGTGCAACCGGTGGGCAGTAGCGAATTGTTCCCGGTGGATTTGCGGATTATTTCGGCGACTAACCGTTCTCTGCGTGAACAAGTGCAGTTGGGGCGGTTTCGTGAGGATTTGTATTACCGCATTGGTGGTTTGACCCTGGAACTGCCGCCGCTGAGGGAGCGCAGTGACAAGGAGGCGTTGTTTAAGCGATTGTGGGAACAGCATCGTGAACCGACGCAGTGGGCGGGGTTGAGCCAGGAAGTGCTGGAGCTGTTCAGCCGTCATCCGTGGCCGGGGAATTTGCGTCAGGTCAGTAGTGTGATGCAGGTGGCGTTGGCGATGGCTGAGGAACAGCCGGTGAGGCTGGAGCATTTGCCGGATGATTTTTTTGTGGATCTGGAGATGGAGCCGGTTGAGAGCGCGGCGCCGTTGGGGCTGGATTTGAATGATGTGGAAGCGTTGAACCGGGAGTTGAAGGCTTCCGGGGGCAATATTTCGCATCTGGCGCGACGTTTGGGTGTTAGCCGCAATACGCTCTATAAACGGTTGCGGCAGATTGAAGGTTGAGTGAACCCCTTCCCCTCATCGGAACGCCGCCCGCCCATCCCTCTCCCGGAGGTAGAGGGAGCCGACCGAGGTGTCTGGCACCGGACATCGACCTGAAACATCGTGGCGA
>NZ_AKJR01000256.1:0-9789 GCF_000282235.1 Pseudomonas sp. GM24
TCAGTCCCCTCTCCCTCTGGGCGGTCCGACGTTTCGGGAGGGTTAGGGTGAGGGGCTTCTAGGCTTGGAGGTTTTTGATCCAGAACAGCATCTGCCCATGATCCGGGTCGAACATGCCCGGCGCGAAGCCGAACTTGCGGTAAGAACCCTGGGCCACAGCGTTGCCCTCCAGCACTTCAAGGGTGATTTTGCAGCAACCGCGCTGGCGAGAGATCTCCTCGACTTTCTGCAGCATTTTCTGACTCAGACCGAGGCCGCGGAATTTGCCCACCACAGCCACGTCATGGACATTGACCAACGGTTTGCAGGCGAACGTGGAAAACCCTTCAAAGCAGTTCACCAGCCCCGCCGGCTCGCCCCCGACAAAGGCCAGCACGCTGAACGCATGCGGGCGTCGGGCCAGCTCTTCGGGGAGCCGACGCAACAGGTCAGGGTCGAGGGAATGACCGCCGCCCATCGGGTCTTCTGCGTAATGATTGAGCACGATACCGATGGCCTCGGCGTGCGTTGGATTGCTGTAGCTGGCTTGAAGCACAAGAATCTCTGCGGAATCCATTTCCATCCCCGAACACACAAAAGCCCCGGCGCGCAAAGTGCGCACTGAAAGGCTGTCTGACCTTAGCGCGGGGGTGATCGAGCGGGCAACCCGCAAATGCAAAAGATCAAAAGATCAACCGATCGCGGCCCGAGCCTTCGGCAGCTCCTACACCCGATTATCTGTAGGAGCGGCCGAAGGCTCGGGCCGCGATCGGACGATCTTTGGCTTTTTCAGCGGCCCCAGATCAACTCTTCAGTCCAGCCCAGTTCGGCGAAGTCTTCGGCACGCAGGCCACTCTCGCCGGCACAGAAAAACTCATCCAGTTGCGGCGGCTTGACCACTGTGTCGCTGAGCATCGCATGCACCTGGCCTCGGTGATGAATCTGGTGTTCAAACAGGTGCGACAGCATGCGCAAACGGCTGTCGTGCTGCGGCGTGTCGCGGGCAATGGTGACAATCCGGGCCAGATCGCCATCGCGCAGTTGCTCGCAATAGGCAATCAGCCGTCGATCAACATGCGCCTGCTCATCGCGCAGTTGCGGGCCGTCGGTAAATGGCTCATCCGCATTGAAAAACACGTAGCAGTCGGGATGCGGCTCAGCCCCGCGCAGCTCGCGTTCCAGTGCATCGACGTAGAACCAGTCGCAGGTGAGGATGTGATTGAGAGTCAGACGAATGCTCGGGAAGAAACTCGCCCTGGGGGCGGCCAGATCTGCCGCACCGAGCTGGCGCCAGGCCTTGGCCAGACGATGATTGGCCCAGGCATTCTGGTAGGCCATGGTCAGCAAATGATGGGAAAGCGGTTGGCTCATGTCGGCGCCCTCTTCACTCACGTTTCGGCAAAGCGCTGCAGTTGCATCTCCTGCAGGCGACTGAGGGTGCGGCGGAACGGGAATTCCAGATAACCCTCGGTGTACAGCGCATCCATTGGCACTTGCGCCTCGATGTACAGCGGCACTTTACGGTCATAGCACTCGTCGACCAGCGCGATGAAACGCCGCACACCGTCATCGTGAACCGACAATTGCGGCAGCTCGCGGTCACCTGCAACGACCCGCTGCGCGCCATCTTCGGTGCCGCGCGCGATGCGCCCTTCACGTTTCTGTGCGCTGAGGTTCGGCACCTCGCTCAACAGAATAGCCGTGTAGCGATCGCACAGCGCGATGAAATCCATGGCGGCGAACGGCTGCTCGCAAAGATCCGCATAGCGACACCACAACACCGATTCGCTGGCCTGCACGACGTTCAACTGACGATGACCGACCGACACGGGTTCGGTGCTGGCTGGCTGTCCGGCAGTCAACGCCTGAAAGACTTCGTCCAGCGCGCTGACCGGCGACGTGATCACAAAGTAGCGTTGCAGGCCGGCCCCTGGATGCAAGCGGTGATCCTCGGCGCCATTCACCGCCACCACCTGCATATGCGCCTTGATCGCGGCAATTGCCGGTACGAAGCGATCGCGGTTGAAGCCATCGGCGTACAGATCATCCGGCGGCAGATTGGAGGTGCAAACGATGACCACGCCTTCGTCGAACATCACCTGAAACAGCCGACCGAGAATGATCGCGTCGCCGATGTCGTTGACGAACAGCTCATCGAAGCACAGCACCCGCACCTCCGCCGCCAGCTCTTTGGCCAGCGCGCGCAACGGATCGGCAATCCCGGTCAACTGGAACGAGCGCTGATGCACCCAGCCCATGAAGTGATGAAAGTGTTGGCGTCGCGCCGGTACGCGCAGGCTCTGATAGAACTGATCCATCAGCCAGGTCTTGCCGCGCCCGACCGGCCCCCACAGGTAAACGCCGGTGACCGAACGGGCACCGGCGTGCAGGGCTTCATGGCATTTTTGCAGCGCCCAGACCGCGTGTTCCTGGGCTTCGTCCTGGACAAAGCCCTTGTGTTGAACGGCGTGTTGCCAGGCGCTGAGGGGAGTGTCGAAAGTCATGCGCGGCAGTATGCCACGATGCTTACAGGGAAATATCCAGGCGGGCGATTTTGCCCTGTTCGTTCAAGCGAAACGTATAGCGCAACTGGGCCGGGCTGCCGGGGAATGTCCCGGAAATCAGCCCGTGCACCAGTACCTTGCCGGTGCGCTGCTGGACGTCGAGCACTTCGACCCGCGGCTGATAGCGTTGCCCGGTGTCTTGCATCCATTGCGCGATGGCTTGCGGGCCGACCTGATGCTGGCCCTCGTCGAACACGTTGGCATCCTCGGCAAAAAAACTGCCGACCCGCGAGGTATCGCGTGCGTTGGCCGCATCGATATACGCAGCGATCGCCGGGGCCAGTGTAGAGACAGGATGTGACATGGTTGCAGCTCCTTTTTTTGTTTGGTTCTGCAACCATCCTAAATCAGCGTTGCGTCAGTTTTTGTCAGGAGTGAAGCGCCCGCTTTCATCCAGTTGCATCTGCTCGCGCCAAGTGCGTAACAGGTCGCTGCGCCGCCCCGGATAACTGTCGCCCTGGCGGCTAGCGGCGCTGATGCGGTCGGTTCGAAAAGTGCGGTAGGCGCTGCGCAATTCGCACCACGCGACGATGATCCGCACCTCATTGAGGAAGCCCAGCGCCAAGGGCCAGATCAGCCGCTGACTGGGCACCTGTTGCGCGTCGGCGTAATCGATATGCAGCTTGGCCTGGTCGCGGATAGCGTGGCGGAACACGTTCAACGGCACGGCGTTTTGTGGAAAACCATAACCCGGCGGGCCCGGCATCACGGTGGGATTACGCAGCGCTTCCTGCGCTTGTGGATCGAGCACTGCGGCAATTTTCGCCAGCGCATCCGCCGCTGCTTTGCCGAGGACTTCATCACCGCGCTGATCGACATAACGCAAGCCGAGGACGATGGCTTCGGTCTCATCGGCGTTGAGCATCAGCGGTGGCAGAAACAGGCCGCTGCGCAGCACATAACCGATCCCGGCTTCACCATGGATCGGCGCGCCGAGGGCGGTCAGCTCAGCAATATCGCGATAGAGCGTGCGCTCGGACACTTCCAGCTCGGCGGCCAGCGTTGCCGCCGTCACCGGGCGCTTTTTGCCGCGCAGCACTTGCAGCAAAGTCAAAAGACGAGTGGTACGCGACACGATGGTCAGGCTCAACTGGGAAAGTGGTCGCAGCTTAGCAGAGGCTGGTGTCAGAAAATGGCAGGAGCCTTTGCTGAAAATGTGGGAGCGAGCTTGCTCGCGAAAGCGGCGGATCAGTCGACAAAGAGTTTGGCTGATCTGACGCCTTCACGAGCAGGCTGGCTCCCACAGGGGGTACGCAGTGTTGCGTCAAATATCGACCTTGTGTCGAGCGGCGTAGAGGCAGAGCATTTCCATCGCCAGTGTGGCGGCGGCCAGTGAGGTGACGTCGGCGTGATCGTAAGCCGGGGCGACTTCCACCACGTCCATGCCGACCAGATTGATCCCGCGCAAACCACCGAGAATTTCCAGCGCTTGCACGGTGCTCAAACCGCCGCACACCGGTGTTCCGGTGCCGGGAGCGAACGCCGGATCGAGGCAATCAATGTCGAACGTCAGGTACACCGGGTTATCGCCGACCCGGGCGCGGATCGCTTCGACAATCGCTTCGCAGCCACGGCGATGCACCTGTCGAGCATCCAGCACCTGAAACCCCATGTGATCGTCATTGGTCGTGCGCAAACCGATCTGCACCGAACGTGCCGGATCTACCAGACCTTCGCGCGCCGCGTGCCAGAACATGGTGCCGTGATCGACGCGTTTACCCTCTTCATCCGGCCAGGTGTCGCTGTGCGCATCGAAATGAATCAGCGACAGCGTGCCGTGCTTGCGCGCATGGGCCTTGAGCAGCGGATAGCTGATGAAGTGATCACCACCAAATGTGAGCATGGCGCTGCCGGCGTTGAGAATCTGTTCGGCGTGGGCTTCGATGCTTTCCGGGACGGTGTGTGGCGATCCGTAATCGAAATTGCAGTCGCCGTAATCAATCACCGCCAGATGATCGAACGGGTCAAACGTCCACGGCCAGTGGCGCTCCCAGGCAATCCCGGTGGAAGCCGCGCGAATCCCCCGTGGCCCGAAACGTGCGCCGGGGCGGTTGCTGGTGGCCGTGTCGAACGGCACGCCGCTGACCGCGACATCGACGCCGCGCAGGTCACGGCTGTAGCGCCGGCGCATGAAACTGGTGATGCCGGCGTAGGTGCTTTCGGCGGCGGTGCCATAAAGGCTGTCACGGGTCAGGGCCTGATCGTTTTGCATGGGCACATCCATCGTGGTGCTCCTGTTGTTATCGGTGGCTACGGAAAGTGGTCCACAGACGCGTGCGCTGACGCATGTCCTTGAGGCTCATGCTGCGATCGGCATACAGCCGCGCGCGCACCTCGCTGGGTGGGTAGATGTCGGGATCGTTGCGCACGGCTTCATCCACCAGCGGCGTAGCGGCCTGGTTGGCGGTGGCAAAAAACAGCGTGTTGGTCAGCTCGGCCACCGAGTCCGGCCGCAGCATGAATTCGATGAACGCCCGCGCAGCTTCGGGGTGCGGCGCGTCTTTGGGGATGGCCAGATTGTCTTGCCACACCAGCGTGCCTTCTTTGGGAATGCGATACGCCACTTCGAAGGGTTTATTGGCCTTGTGTGCCTGATCAGCGGCCATGCTTGCGTCGCCGTTGTAGGTCAGCGCAAGGCACACGTTGCCGCTGGCCAGGTCATTGATCTGCCGGCCAGTGGCGACGTAGAGCACCGACCGCTGAAGTTTCTGCAATAAAGCCTCGGCGGCGGCCAGATCGCTTTTGTCCGTGCTGTAGGGATCTTTACCCAGGTAATGCAGGGCCAGACCAATGACCTCCTGCGGCGAATCGAGGATCGCGATGCCGCAGTCTTTCAGCTTGCTGGCGTTCTCGGGTTTGAACAGCAGATCGAGGCTGTTGAGCGGCACATCGGGCAAGCGCTGCTTCACCGCCTCAACGTTCATCCCCAGACCCAAGGTGCCCCAGGTGTACGGCACGCCGTAGCGATTGCCGGGGTCGACGGCGGCCATTTTTTCCAGCAGGTCCGGATCAAGATTGGCGTAGCCCTTGAGGCCGTCGTGGGGGATTTCTTTCAGCGCACCCGCCGCAAGTCCTCGCGCCAGAACGCTGGACGACGGCACCACCACGTCATAGCCGCTACCACCGGTGAGCAACTTGGTCTCCAGCACCTCGGAGGTGTCGAAGGTGTCGTAACGCACATGGATACCGGTTTCCTGCTCGAACCGTTGCAGGGTTTGCGGTGGCACGTAATCGGCCCAGCTGTACAGATTTAGCGTTTTGTCCTCGGCCTGCGCCTGAAGAGCCACGGACAACAGCAGCGCGGGGAAACACAGCTTGAACACGGGAGCCATGACGAACACCTGACCGGAGGAAGTGGTTGCAGAATGCGCGGTCCGATACATTAGAAAAATAGCCGAATAATTATCCTGACTTTATTCCGGAGTAATGTGATGTTGGGTCAACTGCACGACGTCGATTTGCAACTGTTGCGCCTGTTTGTGCGGGTGGTCGAGTGCGGTGGTTTCAGCGCGGCTCAAGGTGATCTGGGCCTGAGTCAGTCAAGCATCAGTCAGCAAATGGCCAAACTGGAAACCCGTCTCGGCTATCGTCTGTGCAGTCGCGGCAAGGGCGGTTTCAGCGTCACGCCCAAGGGCGAGCAGTTGCTGATTGCTGTGCGCACGTTGTTTGAATCGATTGAAACCTTCCGCCATCAATCCAACGGCGTCGCCGGGCGTTTGATCGGCGAAGTGCGCTTGGGGATCTCCGAGTCGGTCGATCAGTCGGTGTTGCAGCGGGTGGCGGTGGCGATCCGCCGCTTTCGCGAGCGTGATGAATCTGTACGCATCGAATTGATCAGTGCCATGCCCGGCGAAATGGAACGCCTGCTGTTGCAACAGCGACTGGATCTGGCGATCGGTTATTTTTCGCAAGTGCAAAGTGCCTTCGACTATCGCCAGTTGTTTAGCGAAACCCAGCATTTGTACTGTGCTGCCGGCCATCCGTTGTTTACCGATGCAGCGCCGAGTGATGCAGCCTTGCAGGCCTGTGACCGAGTCGATCACCCCTATCGGTTTTTGCGCAGTGACGAACCGTTTCAGGGCAAGGTCTGCTCTGCGCGGTCGGAACAGGTCGAGGGTACGCTGACGTTTATTTTGTCGGGTAAACATGTCGGCTATCTGCCGGATCACTATGCGCGCAGTTGGCAAGCCAAGGGCCTGCTGCGGCCAATCCGCGAGGGCGAGTTGAGTTTCGAGGTGGCGTTTCATCTGGCCCGGCATCGAGCACAGGTGCCGGGGGATGCGCAAAAGGCGTTTGAAGAAGATCTGCTCGCAGCCTTCTCCTGATACATCTCGCTGTAGGAGCTGCCGCAGGCTGCGATCTTTTGATCTTAAAAGATCGCAGCCTCGTTTCACTCGACAGCTCCTACATAGCCGTCTACCGCTAGCGGCCAATAAAACCTGACCTTTCAGGCAGTTATTGCTCGTTGCCCTCGCCGCCCTCTTCCGGCATCCTGCGCCTCCATTTTCTGACCCGGCCCCGCCTCGCGGCGCGCAAAACACCATGACCGCCTCTGAAAAAGCCCCGCGCAACAACGACCTGATCTATGGTCTCAACGACCGCCCGCACCTCACTGCCACCGTGTTTGCCGCGCTGCAACACGTGCTGGCGAGCTTCGTCGGCATCATCACTCCGACTTTGATCATGGGCGGCGCCCTCGGTCTGCACAGTGAAATCCCCTACCTGATCAGCATGGCGCTGTTCGTTTCCGGCCTCGGCACCTTCGTCCAGGCCAAGCGCTTCGGCCCGGTCGGTTCGGGATTGTTGTGCCTGCAAGGCACCAGTTTTTCCTTTATCAGCGTGATTCTCAGTGCCGGGTTCATGGTCAAGGCGCGCGGTGGTGGCACCGATGAAATTCTCTCGACGATCTTCGGCGTGTGCTTTTTCGCAGCCTTCATCGAAGTGGTGCTGAGCCAGTTCATCGGCAAACTGCGCATGCTGATCACCCCGGTGGTCACCGGCACCATCATCACGCTGATGGGCCTGTCGCTGATCAAAGTGGCCATGACCGACATTGCCGGCGGTTTCGGCGCGCCGGATCTGGGGGCGGCCAGCCATATCTTTCTGGCAGCGCTGGTGATCGGCACCATCGTCGTGCTGAACCGCGTCGACGTGCCGTTTCTGCGCCTGGGCGCGATTGTTATCGGCCTGACGCTGGGCTATGTGGTGGCGTGGCTGATGGGCACCGTGGATTTCGCCTCCATGCCCGAGGTGCCGCTGGTCAGCGTGCCGGTGCCGTTCAAGTACGGTTTCAACTTCGACTGGGTGGCGTTCGTGCCGGTGGCGGTGATTTTCCTCGTGTCGCCGCTGGAAGCTGCCGGTGATCTGACCGCCAACTCGATGATCTCGCGGCAACCGGTCAAAGGCCCGCTGTACATCCGCCGAATCAAGTCCGGCCTGCTCGCCGACGGCCTCAACTCGGCCATGGCGGCGGTGTTCAACAGCATGCCGATGGTGACCTTCGCGCAAAACAACGGCGTGATTCAACTCACCGGTGTGGCCAGCCGCTACGTCGCCTTCTTCATCGCCGGTTTGCTGGTGCTGCTGGGGCTGTTCCCGATGATCGGCGCGGTGCTGCAACTGATGCCGAAACCGGTACTGGGTGGCGCCGAACTGGTGATGTTCGGCACCGTCGCGGTGGCCGGCATCAAGATCCTTGCCGAGGCGGGCCTGCATCGACGCAACATGTTGATCGTGGCGATTTCGCTGGGCATGGGTCTGGGTATCGCTGCCGTGCCAGAAGTCCTGCGTGAGCTGCCGCAAGCGCTGCGCAACATCTTCGAATCGCCGATCACCGTCGGTGCGTTGTGCGCTATCGTGCTGAACATCTTTCTGCCAGAAGAATTCATCGAGCTGGAAGAAGACGATTTCGACCCGGAAGCTTCTATCCTTCAGGTCATGGAAAACCCGGACCTGCCGGCCAAAGGTGAACCTGCCCCGGTGGCGGCTGTCGCACAGTTGAACCGCTAACGTCTGGCCTTTGATAGAGAGGGCTGAGCCGGTGACGGTTCAGCCCTTTTTTGTTGAGAGACCGTTTATGCGCCGTTTCCAAGCCGTCATGCTGTCACTGCTTCTGCTGTCCCTGAGCGCCTGTGCGCTTTTCCCCAACCGTGATCCGGTGAACATCAACGTGGTCGGCCTCGAACCGTTGCCGAGCCAGGATCTGGAAGTGCGTTTCGCCATCAAGATTCGCGTACAGAACCCCAATGAGACGGCCATCGACTACAACGGCATTGCGCTGGATCTGGAGGTCAACGGCCATTCGCTGGCCTCCGGCGTGAGCGATCAGAGCGGTTCGATCCCGCGTTTTTCCGAAACCATCGTCACAGTCCCCGTCAGCATCTCGGCGTTCTCGGTGCTGCGCCAGACTCTTGGCCTGAGCCACACGCAATCCCTCGATAACCTGCCCTATGTGCTGCGCGGCAAGCTTGCCGGCGGTCTGTTTGGCACCATGCGCTTTGTCGACAGCGGCAAGCTCAGCCTGCCCAAGGCCACTGCCGCTACCTGGTAAAAATGCGCTAGCCTGCTGCGTTCCTGAAAGACACGCATGGAGGCTGCAGGTTTATGGAAGACATACCGACGCTGTACACCGAACGACTGATCCTGCGCCCATTGCAACTGGCCGATGCCGAAGCCGTGCAGCGCGAATTTCCGCATTGGGACGTGGTGCGTTATCTGAACGCGGCCGTGCCATGGCCGTATCCGGAGGACGGTGCCCTCGCCTATCTGCGCGACATTGCCTTGCCAGCGGTGGCGGCAGGCAAGGAGTGGCATTGGACGATTCGCCTCAAGGCCGCACCCGAACAGTTGATCGGCAATATCAGCCTGATGGATCAGGCGGACAACCATCGCGGCTTCTGGCTGGCGCCGGCGTGGCAAGGTCAGGGCTTGATGACTGAAGCCTGTGCGGTGGTGACCGATTACTGGTTCAGCGCTCTGCAACGCCCGCTGATGCGCGTGCCGAAAGCAGCGCCGAACATCGGCTCACGCAGAATCTCGGAGCGCGCGGGAATGCGTTTGATTCGGACCGATGAAGACGATTTCGTCGCTGGGCGTTTCCCTCGGGAGCTTTGGGAAATCACCCGCGAAGAATGGCAGCAACGCCACTGATTTCCAGACACACCACCGATCCATTGTAGGAGCTGCCGAAGGCTGCGATCTTTTGCTTTTGTTTTTTAAGATCAAGATCAAGATCAAAAGATCGCAG